>NZ_NHOX01000021.1:0-48652 GCF_002252745.1 Halorubrum sp. Ib24
AGAGGCGCGAAGCGCCTCGCTGTCACGAGGGCGAAGCACGGCGACGAAAGCACCGCAGACCGCGAACGAAGTGAGCGGTCGAGGAGCGAATCGAGCCGCGCGAGCCGTCGCGGCTGGGGTTTCGGAGGTCTTCAGGGCTGACTTCCGAGCAGCCATTTATAATCGAGCGGCCGGAGCGTTGGCGGTGACTGAGATCGTCCCTTTCTTTTAAAAACGATCCGCGTCCGAGTCGCGAGCAACACCTGCCGGACCGAAGATGTGTTAGTGCTCGGGGCCCAAATCAGCGTAATGGGAGTTCAGGAGCAGTACCCGTTCAACGTGGAAGCGCTCCGGGCAGACTTCCCCGTCCTCGACCGGAAGGTCGGCGGGGATCCGGAGTCGCCGGGACAGGGACCGGGCGACGACACGCCGCTCGTCTACCTCGACAACGCGGCGACCTCGCACACCCCCGACCCGGTCGTGGACGAGATCTCGGACTACTACCGGAGCTACAACGCCAACGTTCACCGCGGCATCCACCAGCTGAGCCAGGAGGCCTCCGTCGCCTACGAGGAGGCCCACGACGCGGTCGCCGACTTCGTCGGCGCCGCGGGCCGCGAGGAGATCGTCTTCACGAAGAACACGACCGAGGCGATGAACCTCGTCGCCTACGCGTGGGGCCTCGAGGAGCTCGGTCCCGGTGACAACGTCGTCCTCACCGAGATGGAGCACCACGCCTCGCTCGTCACCTGGCAACAGATCGGCAAGCGGACCGGCGCCGACGTGCGCTTTATCGACGTGACCGACGAGGGGCGGCTCGACATGGACGACGCGGCGGACCTCATCGACGACGACACGCAGATGGTGTCGGTCGTCCACATCTCGAACACGCTCGGCACGATCAACCCGATCGCCGAACTGGCCGACCTCGCGCACGACCACGGCGCGTACATCTTCGCCGACGGCGCGCAGTCGGTGCCGAACCGCGCGGTCGACGTCGATGAGCTCGGGGTCGACTTCTTCGCGTTCTCCGCGCACAAGATGTGCGGCCCGACCGGGATCGGCGCGCTGTACGGCCGCGAGGAGCTGTTGGAGTCGATGCAGCCGTACCTCTACGGCGGCGACATGATCCGGCGGGTCTCCTTCGAGGACTCCACGTGGGAGGACCTTCCGTGGAAGTTCGAGGCCGGGACGCCCTCGATCGCGCAGGGGATCGGCTTCGCTGCGGCGATCGAGTACTTAGAGGAGGTCGGGATGGACCGCGTCGAGGCCCACGAGGACCTCCTCGCCGAGTACGCCTACGACGAGCTGTCGGCGCTCGGCGGCGTGGAGATCTACGGGCCGCCCGGCGACGACCGCGGCGGCCTCGTCGCGTTCAACGTCGAGGGCGTCCACGCGCACGACCTCTCCAGCATCCTCAACGACTACGGGATCGCGATCCGCGCGGGCGACCACTGCACCCAACCCCTCCACGACGAGATGGGCGTCTCCGCCTCCGCGCGCGCCTCCTTCTACCTCTACAACACCGTCGAGGAGGTCGACGCTCTCGTCGAGGCCGTCGGCGAGGCGCGCGACCTGTTCGCCTGAGGCCCCCGCGCGTCGACGCGGGCGGCCGTTCGCTCGGATCCGCCGCGATACGCGAGGCCTGAGTGTGCCGAAATCGCCGGACCGGAGCGGCAAGTCGAAGACCACTAAGTAATCGCTTCTCCGGCCGCCCCCGAACCGTCGTTCGGTTCCGCTGTTCGACGCTCCCGGCTCGCATCGTTTCCACCGTCTGCCCGTCGATCGTCATCACAAGCGATCGGGTCGCTGGCAACCCGAGAGGCGTGACAACGGTGGTCGCACAATTATTATTACTATCCGAGTAAAAATAGTAAAACGAGGGCGACGTCCGTTGCAATCGGCCGTAGCGGCGTTGCGAAGATATCACCCGTTCATGACCGACACTTCACCGTCCGCCGCCGCGCCCGATGCCCAGACAGAGATGCACGCCGCCGACCGCGACTCGACGCCGGAACCCGACTCCGTCGCGGTGCTTCACGTCGAACCCGACTCGCGCGCGGCGGAGCTGTTCGCGGCGTTCACGGACCGGTCGGTCGACGGGGTTACGGTCCGGTCGGTCGACGGGGTCGCCGCGGCGTTCGACGCGGCCGACGCGGTCGACTGTGTCGTGACCGAACAGCGGCTGCCGGAGGGCTCCGGCGTCGAGTTGGTCCGTCGACTCCGCCGCGACGGGAGCGACGTGCCGGTGCTGTTCCACACCACCTGTCGCGAGGGCGAGACCGAGGCGTTGGCGCTCGAAGCCGGCGCTGACGGGTACTTCACGAAGCGCTCGGAACGCGGGCAGTACGAGCGCCTCCTCGAACGGCTCCGCGAGCTCGTCGCCGGCAACGGCCCCCGAACCGCCGAGACGGCGGCGCCTCCGTCCGGGCCGAGGCCGGGCGCAGAGACCGCCGGATCCGAGGAGTAGTCGGTGTCCGCCGCTCGTCGGCTCGCGGTCCCCGCGCCCGGTCGTCACAATCGACGGAACCCTTTTGTCCCGCACTGGCCTATTTGAACCCGATATGGGACTGGGCTCGGACATGTACCGGCAGCAGATCCTCGACCACTACAAGAACCCGCGCAACTACGGTGAGCTCGAGGAGCCGGACTTCACGCACGTCGGCGAAAACCCTTCCTGCGGCGACACGATCCGGATGGACGTCGACCTCGACGAGGCGGGCGAGACGATCGAAGCGGTCCGGTTTACGGGCGACGGCTGCGCCATCTCGATGGCCTCCGCGAGCATGCTCTCGGAGCGGCTCCACGGGATGGCGGTCGAGGAGCTCCACGGGATGGACACCGACGACGTCACGGAGATGCTCGGCGTCGACATCTCACCGATGCGGGTGAAGTGCGCGGTCCTCGGCCGGCAGGTCGCGCAGGACGGCTCGAAGATCCACCGCGGCGAGCTCGACCCGGACGACCGCACGATCACCGAGGAGTAGCCGACGGCGGAGCGGCGGTCGCCGCCGCGCCCCGGTCGTCCCGAGCCCACCGGACTTTTGCTCGTCAACCACGTTCGTCCGCCCATGAGCGACGGGTTCGACAAGGAGGCCGAGCGCGAGAAGCTCCGCGAGAAGCTCGCGGACGACGAGGAGAAGCGCGAGCACACGCAGCGGATGTCGGAGCTCCTCTTGCAGGGGGCGACGATGACGAACCGCCACTGCGACGACTGCGGCGACCCCATCTTCCGGAAGGACGGGCAGGAGTTCTGCCCGACCTGCCACACGGTCGACGCCGCGGACGAGGGGAGCGCCGACCCGACCGCGGGCACCTCGACTTCGGCCGCGTCCGGAGACGTCGGCGCGGACGCGGTCGACCGCTCGCCGACGCCCCCGACTGACGGAGCGCCGTCCCCGGCGACCGGCGCGAACGGTTCGGCCGAGCCGCGGCGCCCCGACCGGGAGTCAACTGGGACGCCCTCGGAGCCGTCGACTGGGACGACCCCGGAGCCGTCGACCGGGGTCCCCGACCCGACCGCGGGCGCGTCCGAGAGCCCCCCGACGACGACTGCCGGCTCCGAGAGCGTCGCCGACGCCCGGGCGTCGCTGACGCGGACGCTCCACCGGTTCGCCGTCGCGGCCGAGGAGACGGACGACCCGCGGCGGGCGCGCGACCACCTACGGGCGGCCCGCGAGGCGGCCGAGGCGCTCTCGGCGCTCGACCGGTCGGGAGCGACGCGAGCGGACGCGGCGCCTCAGAACAGAGAGAGAACGCGAACGAGCGGTCCGAAGCCGCGGATACCCGATCCTTTCGAACGCGCGCCGTCAGGCGCCCGTCGCCCGCCCGGCCGGCTCCATCTCCTCCCAGCTGGGACGGCGGTCGCTCAACAGCGACCGGACGATCCGGACGACGGCGTCGGTCCCGTCGCAGCAGTCCACCTCGCCGCGCTCGACGCGCCGGACGAAGCGGTCCAGCTCCTCCAGCGTTACCGCTCCCGACGCGACGGCGCCGGTGTCGTTCTACGTTTTGCTCCCTCCATCGTCAACGCACAAAGATCGATCGGTGCGGTCGAACCGTCTCGGATCGATGCGCGATGCGACGCCGGGCTTCTTCCGCGGCCATGTCTATTCTTACTACAAACATGGTTAATTATTACTACCGGTACTGACGGGGTTCCGTCACGTGTCGTCACGAGGGGGGGCCGGTCTCGCCCCCCGGAGTTCGACGACCGACGCGCGCGTCGCACGGAGTCCGCGGCCGGCGAAGCGGCGCCGCCTCCGAGCGGAGACGGCGTCGCTCCCCCCCGGCGTCTCCGTCCTCAAAGCTTCGGTCGCCGACTACCGCCCGCTCTCGACGGCACCAGCCATTCCGTCGGCGAGCTTGGCTCGGCGCGGGTCCGGGTTCGGCGACTCGCGTAAGATCCGGACTTCGCTCCCGTGCCGGAAGGGGACGCACTCAGCGAGCACCACGCGTCGCCCGTAATTCGGGCGGTTAGCACGTCGGTGGTGTTCGGCTTCGCGTCGGCGGTCTCGAACGTACGCCCGCGCCCGCGGAAGAGGCATCTCGTCGCGCTCGGCGGCGTCGGCGTACTCCACGTTCCGGCGCACGAAGTGGTAGTCGGCGTAGGGCGCGACCACGTCGCTGACCGGCTCGCCGGCGTCCGCGAGCAGTTCGAGGAAGCGAGCGCCGATGTACGCGCCGTCCCGCGAGAGCCGGTACGGCGGGAAGAACAGCCCGCCGTTCCCCTCGCCGGCGACGGGTACGTTGACTCCCGCCTCGTGGAGCTCGCGCGTCCGGGTGATGATGTTCGTCGCGCCGATGGGGGTCAGCTCAAGGTCGGCGTCGTTCGCGTCGCAGACGTCGACGAGCCGCTGGGAGACGTTGACGGCGCTGACGACGCTGTCGCCGGGCTCCACGCAGGCGTCGGCCATCGCCGCGAACGAGGTGTCGCCGTCGACGAACCCGCCGTCCTCGTCGACGAAGACGGCGCGGTCCGCGTCGCCGTCGTGGGCGATCCCCACGTCGGCCTCGGAGGTCGCGACGAGCCGGGAGAGCGCTTCGAGGTTCTCCGCGATCGGCTCGGAGTCGCGACCGGGGAAGTGGCCGTCCGGCGTCGCGTTCACCGTCAGCACGTCACAGCCGAGCTCGCGGTAGATCCGCGGCGACGCCACCGACGCCGCGCCGTGACCGGGGTCGACCGCGACCGTTAGCCCGGCGTCGGCGATCGCCTCGCGGTCGACCGCGTCGAGCAGCTGGTCGACGTAGTCGTCGACGGCGCCGTCGACGGCCGTCGTCGCGCCGGCGGTCCGCCAGTCGGCGAGGTCGTACTCGTCGTCGAGGACGCGGCGCTCGACGCGTTCGAGCACGTCGACCGAGAGCTCGACGCCGTCGTCGCCGACGAGCTTGATCCCGTTGAACTCCGGCGGGTTGTGCGAGGCGGTGACGAGCACGGCCGGGACCCCCGTCGACTCGCAGTAGTTCCCGACTGCGGGCGTCGGCACGACGCCGAGTCGGTCGACGTCGCAACCCACGGCGGCGAGCCCGCTCGCGGCGGCGTTGACGAACAGCTCGCCGGTGGTGCGGGTGTCGCGGGCGACGGCGACCCGGTCGGCGTCCCACACCGATCCGGCCGCCTTCGCGATGTCGAGGACGAGCTCCGGCGTGAGGTACCGTAGCGCGACCCCGCGAATGCCGCTGGATCCGAACAGCTCCATGGCCGGTCATGGGCCGGCCGACGGGAAAGCGGTTCCGAACCCCGAGCGCGCCGAGGCGGTGCGGCCCGTCCGAGGGGGCGTCGGTCGCCCGAACGCGTGCCCTTGAAACCGGTCCCGCCCCTACGGTTCGCATGGAGCGCACGCGACGCGACCTGTTGGCGCGGACCGGGGCGACGCTGGCCGCGACGGGAGCGGTCGGCGCCGCCGGCTGCCTCGACTTCGCCGCCGGCGACGGTCCGCAGGGGCCCGAGGGGACCCCGGAGACGCTGTCCTGCGGGGACGACGAGTTCGTCCGGCTCTCGCAGCCGTTCGAGAAGGAGGTTGCGGGGACGCTCGTCGAGACGGCCGAGACGACCGTCGAACTGTCCGCCGAGGGCAACTCGGAGACGTACGGCCAGTCGCTCCGGTTGGTGTTGCGGAACACCGGCGACGAGCCCGCGACCGCCCTCGGGCGACACGCCTACTCGGTCCAGCGGGAGACCGCGGCGGGCTGGCTCGACGTCCGCGGCTCGACGACCGGAGAGGCCGTCGAGCTCCCCCGTACCGAGGAGGCGTTCGGCCCGACCGGGGCGTACAGCTGGTCGATCGACCTCGACGAAGAAGCGATCGCCTCGGCCGTCCCCGACCTCGACCTGACCGTCTGTCCGCCGCTCGGTCCCGGGACGTACCGGTTCGTCTACTGGGGTATCGTCGACGCGCCGCCGCTGGGGGCGCAGTTCGAGCTGATCGGGTGAGCGTCGCGGCCGCCGGATCCGGTTCCGGTTCCGGTTCGACCGGCGCGGTCGCCGCTTCCGATCAGAACTGCGTCCAGTCGGAGGGGCCGCCCACCCGCCCGCGGACGCGGAACTCGCGGTCGTCGCCCTCCACGCGCGTCTCGACCACGACCTCGAACGGCTCGTGAAGGGTGTGGACCACCTGCTCGTCGTGCGCCGTCGACCCGACGACGCCGACGAAGGGCCACCCCTCCCCCGACGTCTGCGAGGTCATGACGCGGGTGAATCGGTAGATGCGCTCGGGGTCCCAGTACATCAACAGCTGGGAGAGCGAGTAGAGGCCGACCGCGCGGTCGCGGCCGGTCGAGGACTCGACGACGTCGGTGAACTTGATCCCGATGTCGGTGAGGTTCCCGGCGCTGCCGACGTACTTGGTCGTCGGCGTGTCGTCGCGCTTGTCGCCCTGCTCGTGGGTGACGCAGTCGATGACGGCCACGTCGTCGCCGTCCCGTCCCGTGATCGACTCGTAGTCGCCGCGGACCTTCTCCGCGGTGCGGCCGGTCGAGATGACGACCGGTTCGTCCGTCCACTCGGCGAGCATCCGGTTGAACAGGTCGTACTTCCCGCTCATCGGGGGGCCGCTGACGAGCACGCTGTCGGCGTCGCGGACAGCGTCGGGAAGCACGGTCATGTGTCTGGGTTGAGGGGGTATCGCGTAAAACCCTTCCGAGGGATCACTTCCGCAGCATCGACGGGAGGTCGAGTGACGACGGGGGACCCTCTCGTGGCGGTCGCGTTAGTGTCAGACCCGTTATCGCTCCGGGCAGCGCGGCTCCGACGGGCGACTCGCGGGGCGTCCCCGCGGCGTCGACGAGCGTCTCCCAGACCTCCTCCGGGTCGTCCGCGTCGTCGGTGGCGTTGAGCGCCTTGGTCCGCCCCTCGTCGTACGCCAGTTCGACGAGGCTCCGGTCGTACGCGCTCGGGAACGCCTCCATCACGCGGTCGAGCTCGGCCGAGCGCCCGTTCCCGACGCCCGCCGCGACGCCGAGGGCGAACGCCCGTCGAACCGCCTCTTCGCGAGTGAGCTCGTTCCACTCCGTGCCGAAGGTCCGGTCGTACATCAGTGGGTCACCGTCGTGGCGGCGCCGACGCGGAGCCCGCCGTCCGTGAACTGAACGTCCTGTATGTCGGTGTCAACGTCGGTCCCGCGCATCTTCAGCACCTGGACCCCGCGCTGCATTCCGTCGTCCTCGAGGTAGTTGTGCATGAAGACGACGCCGTGCGCGAGGTAGTGCTCCTCCGAGTACGCGCTCGGGTCGGTCATCTCGGAGATGAGGAGCGTCGTCGCGTCGGTCCGCTTCAGCGAGGAGAGCAGCTGGATCATCGTGTCCTCGTCGTCGTCGAGGAGGAACCGCAACAGCATGGTGGAGTCGAAGACGACGCGGTCGATGTCGCGGGAGTTGATGAAGCCGGTGAGCCGGTTCGTCACCCCGGAATGGTCCCGACGCTCGCCCGGGAGGCCGAAGAACCGGCGGCCGTCGGAGGAGAAGGAGTCGAGGAACGTGACTCGGTCCGTGTCGAGCGCGCGGTCGAACCCGAAGTCGTACCCGCTCATGTCGCGCCGGATCCCCTCCTTGGTCTCGTGCATGCTGATATACAGGACGTCCTCGCCGTTACGGGCGCCCTGCGCGGCGAACTGCGAGCAGAACGTCGTTTTCCCGCTGCCGGGAGGGCCGCTTACAACGTATAAACGACTCTCCGGGAAGCCGCCGTCCACGAGACCGTCGAACCCGGGAACGCCGCTTGTGACGCGCATACGAAGCCACTCGCCGGTCGGCGCATAAGGGTTGGCTCGCGTTTCTCACTGGTGAGAACTGTCGCGCCGCCGCCGTCGTCGCGACGCTCGTCCCGGCCCCGCGAGCTACGCCTCGGCGTCCTCGGGGACCACGTCGGCGGCGTCGATGTCGCCGACGTCCTCGACGTCGGGGGAGACCCAGACGACGAAGCGGTCGTCGGACTTGACGATCCCGCGGATCCCCTCGTCGTCGACGGTCGTGCCCCGATCGACGTCCTCGGGGGCGACGTCGCGGACCTGGAACACCTCGTCGACCATCCAGCCGACGGTACCGCCCTCGTCGATCTCGGCGTCGTCGAACACGACGATGCGCTCGCGCGGGCCCTCCGCCGCGATGTCGAACAGCGTCTTCGGGTCGACGATCGTCGTCGTCCGCCCGCGCAGGTCCATCACGCCCTCGACGTGGTCCGGCGAGTTGGGGATGCGCGTCAGCTCGCCGGCGTCGACGATCTCGTCGATGACGCCGATGTCCAGACAGTACGTCCCGTCGCCTAGTCCGAACTCCAACACCTTCGTGGGCTCGGCCTCCGTCTCGGTGGCTGCCATGGCCTGACCTGCGGCGAAGGGGCCAATAACCGTGTCCCCTGAATTATCAGGGGTGATTACTGGGTCCGTGGATTTATGCTGATTCTGGGCCCGCTATCGCACATGAGTAGGACGACGGATCGGCGGGGCGGTCGCGACGACTCCTTACGAGTGGTTGTCGTCGACGACTCGCCGTTCATGCGGGGCCTGATCGCCGATCTCCTGACGGATGCCGGAGTGGCGGTGGTCGGCGAGGCCGGCGACGGCGCGGAGGCGCTGTCGCTGGTCGCCGAGACGCGTCCCGACGTGGTGACGATGGACGTCGAAATGCCGGGTATGGGGGGGCTGGAGGCGGTCGAGCGCCTGATGGACGAGACGCCGACGCCCGTCCTGATGCTGTCAGCGCACACGGCCGAGGGCGCGGAAGTGACGTTCGAGGCGCTCGAACGCGGCGCGGTGGACTTCTTCTCGAAGCCGGGCGGCGAGGTATCCACCGGCGTCTCGCGCGAGTCCGACCGGCTGGTCGAGGCGGTCAAGTCGGTCGCCGACGCCGACCTCGACGCGGCGACCCGGGACCGACGAGAGAGCGACGCCGACGGCGCCGCGAGCGATCCGTCGCCGGGCGCGACCGCCTCGGCCGGCGCGAGCGGTTCGCCCGGGACCGCGGCCGTGGACGTCGACGGCCCGCTGACGGTCGTGATCGGTTCGTCGACGGGCGGCTCGAACGCGGTCGAGCGCGTGATGTCGGCGCTGCCGAAGGCGGACTGTCGGATCGTCATCGTCCAGCACATGCCGGAGGCGTTCACCGCTCGGTTCGCCGACCGGCTCGACGCCGCCTCGGCGTACGACGTGCGCGAGGCGAGCGACGGGGCGCGGATCGGCCCCGGTGAGGCCGTCGTCGCCCGCGGCGGGAGCCACACGCGAATCGACAGCTACCGCGCCGGGCGGCTCCGCGTGAAGCTCGACGAGGACGACTCGTAGTCGGTGACGCCGGCCGCTGACGTGACGATGCGCTCGGCCGCCGAGGTCGTCGACGACCCGCTGGTCGGCGTCGTGCTGACGGGGATGGGCTCGGACGCCGCCGAGGGGATCCGGGCGATGGCCGACGCCGGCGCCCGGACGATAGCACAGAGCGAGGACACCTGCGTCATCTACGGGATGCCGAAGCGCGCGGTCGAGACGGGCGGCGTCGACGAGGTGCGCGACCTCGACGACGTCGCCGGCGCGATCGTGCGGGGTGGGGCCTGATGGACTCCCACCGCGCCGCGTTCGTCGCCGAGGCGGAGGACGGCATCACGGACCTCAACAACGCCCTGCTCGCGCTGGAGGCCGACCCCGAGGACGCCGAGGCGATGGACGACGTGTTCCGCGTCGCCCACACGCTGAAGGGGAACGCCGCGGCGATGGGGTACGACGACGTCTCCGACTTCGGGCACGCCCTCGAGGACCTGCTCGACGCGGTCCGACAGGGCGACCGCGAGGTGACGCCCGAGCTGATGGACCTCCTGTTCGAGGGGGTCGACACCGTCGAGGCGATGGTCGCGGAAATCGCCGACGCCGGCGAGGTCGCGACCGACCCCTCGGATCTGGAGGGCCGCCTCCGGGAGATGGAGGAACACGGGACCGTCGGCGGCGACTCGGCGGCCGACGGCGACGACGCGACCGACGGCGACGACACGGTTGCCGAAAATGGCGACGACGACGCGGCCGACGGCGACGACGTCTCCGTCCCCGATCTCCCGGCGGCCGCCGCGGGGCTCGACGCCCCCGTGGTGTACGCCGACGTGACGATCGGCGAGACGTCGATGGCCGGCGTCGACGCCGCGCTCGTCCTGCAGGCGCTCGACGGCCAGTTCGACGGCCACGTCACGGATCCGGACCCGGACGCGCTGGAGGAGGGCGAGTACGACGAGGGGTTCGACGCGTTCGTCGCCGGCGCCGACCCCGACGTGGTCGCGGAGGGGCTCGGCGCGCTCACGCAGGTCGAGTCGGTCGCGACCGCGCTCGCCGCCGCGGAGACCGGTGACGCCGCCGCCGCGGAGACCGGCGACGCCGCCGCCGACGGCGACGAGTCGAGCGCGCAGGCCGAAAAGGCGGCGCCGGCGCCGACCGAAGAGGCCGGCCCCGGCGAGGGAGAGACGGCCGAGGGTGCGCCCGACGGCGAGCCGGCGGAGTCCGATACGACGCCCGCTCCGGACGGCGACGCCGATTCGGCCGGCCAACCGGACTCGCAGTCCGAGACGACCGACCGCGACGAGATCAAGTCGATCCGCGTCGACGTCGACCAGGTCGACGAGCTGTACGGGCTCGTCGAGCAGCTGGTGACGAGCCGGATCAAGCTCCGGCGCGAGCTGGAGGCGGCGGACGCCGAGTCGGACACGCTGGACGAGCTCGACAAGCTCGCGTCCAGCCTCCAGGACACGGCGATGGACATGCGGCTCATCCCGTTCTCGCAGGTGTCGGACTCGTTCCCGCGGCTCGTCCGCGACATCTCGCGGGACCTCGACAAGCGGATCGACTTCGAGATCGAGGGCGACGACGTGGAGCTCGACCGGACGATCCTCACGGAGATGCGCGACCCGCTCGTGCACGTCCTGCGGAACGCGGTGGACCACGGGATCGAGTCCGCCGAGGAGCGCGAGGCCGCCGGCAAGGATCCGACCGGACACGTCAGGCTCACGGCCGAGCGCGAGCGCGACCACGTGATAATCGAGGTCGCCGACGACGGCGGCGGACTCGACCCGGACCAGCTCCGCGAGAAGGCGGTCGAGGAGGACGTCAAGAGCCGCGAGGCGGTCGAGGCGATGGAGGACGACGAGGTGTACGACCTCGTCTTCCACCCCGGCTTCTCCACCGCGGAGGAGGTCACCGACGTCTCCGGGCGCGGGGTCGGGATGGACGTCGTCCGGACGACCGCCCGGGACCTCGACGGCTCCGTCGCGGTCGAGAGCGAGCCCGGCGAGGGAACGACGGTCCGGTTCCGCCTCCCGGTCACCGTCGCCATCGTGAAGGTGATGTTCGTCGACGTCGGCGGCACGGAGTACGGCATCCCGATCAAGTCGATCGCCGAGGTCGCCCGCGCCGACGACGTGGAGGAGGTCCACGGCGACGAGATCGTCCGCCACGAGGACGACCTCTACCCCGTGATCCGACTGAACGAGCGCCTCGCGGAGAGCGGCGCCGCGGCGGTCGGCTCGGGAATCGGCGACGGATCCGGAGAGAGCGACGCCGGAGCGGAGGACGGACCGCCGGCGAACGCCGAGGCCGCGGTGAGCGACGCCGAGGCCGCATCGACCGACGGCGGCGTCACCGACGAGGGGATGCTGGTGCGGATCCGCGAGGAGACCCGGCAGGTCGCGCTCCACTGCGACGCGGTGCTCGACCAGGAAGAAGTGGTGGTGAAACCCCTCGACGGGCCGTTGTCCGGGACGCCGGGACTGAGCGGCACGGCGGTCCTCGGCGACGGCGACGTCGTGGCCGTTCTCGACGTGGTGAGCCTATGAGCAGCGAGACCGCCTTCGAGGGCGTCCTCCGTCAGATCGACGACACCGTTCCGTTCGAGCCCGGCTACTACAACGAGTCGTACCTCGACCGCCGGATCACGGCGCGGATGCGCCGCCGCGACACCGAGTCGCACGCGGAGTACGAGCGCCTGCTTCGGGAGGACGACGAGGAGCGGCGTGCGCTGATGGACGCGCTCACGATCAACGTGACGGAGTTCTTCCGCAACGCCGAGATGTGGGACGTCCTCCGCGACGTGCTCCGCGAGCGGACGAGCGAGCAGCGGCGGGTCCGCGTCTGGTCGGCCCCCTCGGCGGACGGTCGAGAGCCGTACTCGGTCGCGATGCTCGCCTGCGACGCCCCCGAGATCGACGAGTCGCGGATCGAGGTGCTCGGCTCCGACATCAGCGAAGAGGCGCTCGACAACGCCCGCGACGGCGTCTATCACACGACTCGGACGACGGACATCGCGGAGGAGCTGGAGCCGCTCTCGGACCCCGACCGCTACGTCGAGCGCGACGGCGACACGTTTCGGGTTCGGCGGGCGGTCCAGCGGCTCGTCGACTTCGAGACGCACGACCTGATCCGCGACGGCGCGCGCGACCCGTTCGACGTCGTGCTGTGTCGCAACCTCCTGATCTACATCGACGTCGACCACAAGGGCGCGCTGTTCGACACGCTCGAGGCGTCGCTCGCCGACGACGGCGTGCTCGTGCTCGGGATGACGGAGAGCGTCCCGCCGGGGCGGTCCGACAGGTACGAGCCGATCGACAAGCGCCGACGGGTGTTCGGGAGGGTCTGATGTCCCTGTACCAGTACGCCCGGGACGGGAACGCGGAACGGCTCAGGGACGCGCTGAGCAGCGACAGCGCCGCGGTCCGGCGCCGAGCGGCCGAGTTTCTGGGGGAGGTCGGCGACGTCGACGACCAGGCGACGGTCGAGGGACTCCTCCGGGCGGCGACGAGAGACGACGACGCGGAGGTCCGCGGCGCCGCGGTCGACGCGCTCGACGAACTCGGACAGGCGGCGCTCGAACAACTGCTCGAGGAGCTCACCGGCACCAGCGGCTCCGAGGCGGAGTGGGTCACCGCCCGCAAGTTCGCCCGCGCGCTCAAGGCCGACCGCCCGGAGCTCCGGATGGCCGCCGCGAACGCGCTCGGCGGGCTCGACGACGCCAGCGGGCTCCAGCACCTCGGCGAGGCGCTCGACGACGAGGACCCCCGGGTCAGGCTGCGAGCCTGTCAGGCCTGCGGGACGTTCGCGGACCCGCGGTCGGTGCCGGCGCTGACGGAGCGGCTCGACGACGGCGATCCGCGGGTCAAGCGCGCCGCGGCGAACGCCCTCGGGAACGTGGGGACGGACCAGGCGCTGTCGCCGCTGCTCGACCTCCTCGACGACGGCGACGAGTCGCTCCGGCGGATCGCCGCCGGCGCGCTCGGGAAGGCGAACAACCCCGAGCCGGTTGAGCCGCTGGCGCGCGCGCTCGGCGTCGAGAGCGCGGTCGTCCGGAACGCCGCGGTGTACTCGGTGATCGAGCTGCTGTCGAACGTGCCGACCGAGCAGAGCCACGCGGTCCGCGACCGCGTCGTCTCCGAGCTGAAGTCGGCGGACGACGCCACGGTCGTCGAGCCGCTCGTCGAGATCCTCACGGACGGCCAGCAGAGCCGCCAGCGGCGGAACGCGGCGTGGATCCTCGGTCGCGTCGCGGAGCCGGAGTCGGCGCTCGCGGTCGAGGCGCTCGCGGACGCGCTCGCCGACGAGGACGCGCAGACAGCTCAGTTCGCGGCCACGAGCCTCAAGAGCCTCGGAGGCCCGATCGTCGAGGACCGGCTGCTCGACCGGCTCGGCACCGAACACCCGGAGGACGCGCGGGCGAAGGCGGTGTTCGTCCTCGGGCAGATCGGCGGGCAGGAGACGCTGAACCGGCTCGAAGACCTCACCGACGACGAGAGCTCCGCGGTCCGGCAACGGGTGTTCTCCGCGGTGTCCAAGCTCCGGGCGGGGGGACCGTAGATGTCCGACGGCGGCGGCGAGTACAAGGTGACGGACACGCAGGGTCGCTTCGCGGTCGCCGTCCGAGAGGGTCGGAAGGTGAGCGACGTCTCGTGGACGCCGGGGCGGGTGCTCCTCTCGAACCGGCGGCTCATCCTCGCCGGCAACGACGGGAAGCGAACGATCCCACTCTCGGAGCTCCGGGGGCTGGGCGGGCGCCACGACGCCAACCAGTCGGTCGCGCGCGTCTCGAACTACGTGAGCTTCGACCTCGGAAACCAGGTGCTGTTGGTCGCGGCGTCGGACCACGAGGCGTTCGAGCGCGACGTCTACCGGGCGCTGCTCGACCAGCGGACGGTGACCGCCAAACACCCCGCGATCGAGGGCGGCGTCGTCCAGGAGACCGAGTGGGAGCAGGCCCGCGTGAAGATCGACGAGAACGGGCTCAACGCCGCCTTGGAGAGCGGCGCGTTCGTGAAGTTCGACCTCGACGATATCAGCGGCCTCGACGCGGCCAAACGCACCGTCAACGGCGAGAAGAAGCCCGTCATCGAGGTGTCTCACACCGACGACGAGGGCACCAGCATCGAGACGCACGTCGCCGGCGATCCCAACCGGATGCGGTTCGTCGAGGCGTGGCTCCGGAAGGGCGAGGAGCGCAGTTCGACGAACGTCGACCTCTCCAGCCGCGACCGGGAGGTGTTGATGGCGCTGTACTCCGGCGTCTCGCCGTTCGAGATCCCGTCGTTCCTCGGGATGGACGTCGACGCGGTCGAGGAGACGTTCGAGCGGCTCGTCGAGCTTGACGTGGTCGAGGAGGTGCGGGTGCGCCGCGAGGTGGCGCTCAACTCCCGCGGTCGGAACATCGCCAGCGAGGCGATGAACGAGCAGTGAGCGGTCGGACCGATCGCTGACGGACCCGAGCGAACAGCCGGCGAGGTCCCTCTCCGCGGCGGTGCGCCGGGCTCCCGCCTCGGCCGCCGCGGACGACGGCTCAGCTCACGGGCGCGCTGGCCGCGGTATCGCTTATAAACCGACGGAGCGACCGCGTCGAACCACGCTTAAGTCGCCGCCCGGCCGAGTGGGGACATGAGCTACGAGGCCGTCTGTTTCGACCTCGACAACACCCTGTACCCGTATCCGCCCTGCAACGAGGCCGGCAAGCGGGCGGCGCTCGCGGCGTTCCGCGAGCGCGGGTACGAGATGGACCGCGAGGCGTTCGACGAGCTGTACGCGACCGCGCGACTGGAGGCGAAGCGCGAGACGGCCGGCACCGCAGCCTCTCACGACCGGCACATCTACTTCAAGCGCGCGCTCCGGCGCCACGCGGGCGAGCGGGACGCCGCGACCGCGCTCGCGCTCGGCGACGCCTACTGGGAGGGATACGCGTCCGAGATGCGGCTCTGTGACGGCGTGGTGTCGGTCTTCGACGCGCTGGCGGCGGCGGGGGTCGACGTCGCGATCGTGACCAACCTCACGACCCGAGTCCAGCTGCAGAAGCTCGCCCGACTCGGAGTCGACGACCGGGTCGACCGGCTCGTCACCTCCGAGGAGGTGGGCCGCGAGAAGCCGAGCGCGCTGCCATTCACGACCGCCCTCGCGGCGTTCGACTGCCGGCCGAGCGAGGCGCTGATGGTCGGCGACAACGTCGACGCCGACGTCGCGGGCGCGAACGCGGTCGGGATGGACACCGCCCTGTTCGACGCCGGCGGCGACGCGCCGGCCGACGACGAGCTCCCGGAGCGGCGGCGACCGGACTACAGCCCGGACGCCTTCGCCGACCTGACGGAGGTGGCGCCGTGAGCTGGGACCCGACGGGTCCCGACCCCGACCTGCTCCGCGACGCTCGCGAGTCCGTCGTCGAGTACGCGCCGGCGCTCGCCGGCCTGACGCCCGGCCGGACCGGGAACCTCAGCGTCCGCGACGGCGACGCGGTCGCGGTGACGCCGACGGGCGTGCCGTACGACTCCTTCGACGCCGACGACGTGCCGGTCGTCGGCCTCGACGGCGAGCGCCTGGCGGGCCGGATGGCACCGTCAAGCGAGGTGCCGATGCACACGGGGATTTACAAGCACGACCGGCCGGGCGCGATCGTCCACACCCACTCCCCGTGGGCGACGACGATGGCGACGCTCGGCCGGCGGCTCCCGCCGGTCCACTACATGATCGTCTCGGTGGGCCGGGAGGTGCCGCTCGCGGACTACGCGCCGTACGGGACCGAGGAACTGGCCGCGAACGTCGTCGCCGCGATGGCCGAGGCCGACTCCGACGCGGCGATCCTCGCGAACCACGGGCTGGTGGTGACCGGGCCGGACCTGGAGACCGCGGTCGAGAACACGCGCCACGTCGAGGACCTCTGCCGACTCTACCTCCGGGCGTCGGCGGTCGGCGAGCCCACCGTCCTCACCGACGACCAGCTGGCGACCGTCGAGGAGCGGTTCGAGAGCTACGGCCAGCAGCCGGACTCGGAGTAGGGCGGGACGCGGAGTGAGGCCGGACTCTCGGCCAGTCGCCCGGTTATATAAATACCCGGCCGGTTACCGGATCGATATGACCGAGCACGAGCCGGCGGCCGCGGTGCGCGAGACCGCCGAGGAGATCGCGACGATGGAGATCCGCGGGGCGGCGACCATCGCCTCCGCCGCCGCCGAGGCGCTCGCCGAGCAGGCGCGCGCGGCCGCGAAGAGCGGGCGGACCGCGAGCGACCCGACGGCGTTCCGCGCGTCGATGCGCTCCGCGGCCCGCGACCTCCGCGAGACCCGCCCCACGGCCGTCTCGCTGCCGAACGCCCTCCGGTACGTCCTCCAGCGGATGGAGGGCGACGACGTCGATCGGCTCCGCCGGAGCGTGGTCGACGCGAGCGAGGCGTTCGTCCGCCAGCTCGACCGCGCGCAGGAGGACCTCGGGCGGGTGGGCGCCAACCGCCTCGCCGACGGCGACACGGTGATGACGCACTGTCACTCGACCGACGCGCTCGCGTGCATCGAGGCGGCCGTCGAGCAGGGGAAGTCGATCTCGGCGGTCGTCAAGGAGACGCGTCCGCGACAGCAGGGCCACATCACCGCGGAACAGCTCCGAGACGCCGGGGTCCCGGTCACGCTCATCGTCGACTCCGCGGCCCGGCGCTACCTCGACGAGGTCGACCACGTCGTCGTGGGGGCCGACTCGATCGCCGCCGACGGGGGCGTGATCAACAAGATCGGCACCTCGGGGCTCGCGGTCAACGCCCGCGAGCGCGGCGTTCCGATCATGACCGCGGCCCAGACGATCAAGCTCCACCCGGAGACGCTGACGGGTCACACCGTCGAGATCGAAATGCGCGACGAGAGCGAGGTGATCGGGACCGAGGACCGCGAGGAGATCGGCGAGATCGCGGTCGAGAACCCCGCCTTCGACGTGACGCCGCCGCGGTACATGGACGCGATCGTCACCGAGCACGGGCAGTTCCCGCCGGAGAGCATCGTGACGCTCATGCGGGAGCTGTTCGGCGAGGGGGCCGCGGAGCCGTGGGCGGAGCCATGAGCGGGAACGGAGAGAGGAGCGGGAACGGAGAGAGGAGCGGGAACGGAGAGAGGAGCGGGAACGGAGAGAGGAGCGGGAACGGAGACGGGAGCGAGACCGGGCGCGACGACTGGGAGGAGGAGGTCGCGGAGTGGGACGAGGAGGTCTCCGAGTGGGAGTCAGACGACGCCGAACCGGGCGACGGCGCGGGAGCGCCGGGCGGATCCGGACCCGTCGGTACGGACCCCGACCTCTGGCCGGAGGAGTCGAGCCGCGTGCCGAAGGTGATCGCCGCGGGTCACATCAACTGGGACGTGACGATCCACGTCGACCGACTGCCGGAGCCGGACGGCGAGACCCGGATCGAGCGGCTCGAACAGTCCGGGGGCGGCAGCGCCGCGAACGTCGCGGTCGGGCTCGTCGACCTCGGCGGGCAGTCCGTCGTCTACGGGAGCGTCGGCGGCGACGAGTCGGGCGCGCTCGCGCTCCGCGAGCTCGCGAGCGCCGGCGTCGACCCCGGCCAGGTGCTCGTCGACGCCGACGAGCCCACCTCGGTGAAGTACGTGATCGTCGACGGCGGCGGCGAGCTGCTGATGCTGGCGAACGACGGCGCCAACGAGTCGTTCACCGCGGCCGGGCTCGACCGCGACACCCTGACGGCGGCCGACCACCTCCACCTGACGGGACAGCAGCCGGAGACGGCGGCCGCGCTGGCGACCGCGGCGGGCGAGGCGGGCGCGACCCGCAGCTTCGACCCCGGGCGGCGCGTCGGGGACCGGGAGTTCGACGCCGCGCTCCACGCGGCCGACGCCCTCTTTCTGAACGCTCGGGAGGCGGACGCGCTGGCCGACTCGACCGACATCGACCCGTGGGAGCCGACGGACCGCGTGGTCGCGATCAAGCTCGGGGACGAGGGCGCGACGGTCCGGACGCCGCACGGCGACGTCTCGCATCCCGGCTTCGACGTCGACCCGGTCGACACGGCCGGCGCCGGCGACGCCTTCGCGGCCGGGTTCCTCGGCGCGGCCCTCCGTGAGCCCGACATCGTCGACGGCGGATTCTCGCACGACCCGCGCGACTACCAGGTGCCCCTGCTCGTCGGCAACGCCTGCGGCGCGGCCGCGGCCGAGACGGTGACCGCCCGCGCGAGCCTCTCGTGGGACCGGATCCGCGAGGCGATGGGCGAGTCGCCCGAGTCGGACCTCCTGATCGAAGTTCGGGCGTAGGCGACGGGACTGGAGCCGCCGAACTACCCCGCGTAGTCGAACGCGACCGCGAGGTCGTCGGCGCCCCAGAAGACGAACCGGTAACGGCCCGGGACGAGGTCGGGACAGACCCGGAGGTCGTCGGCGTGCGGACCGCCCTCGATCAGCCCCGCCTCGGTCAGCTCGAACTCCCAGGCGAGCGTCTCGCCCGGCCGGACGCCGATCGCCTCGTCGGTGTAGTCGAACGTCGTCCCCGCCTCGGCGCCGCGGATCTCCCTCCATCCCGACTCGGTCCGCAGTTCGAGGTTGTACTTCCCTCGGTTGCCGACGTAGGCCTCGTGTCCCGAGGCGTTGGTCAGTTCGATCCGGAGCTCGTCGCCGCGCTCGAACGCGGCGGCCGCGGCCCCGCCGTCGCCGTTCGGGTCAACGACGCGGAGTTCGAGGCCGTCGCCGTCCCCCCCGGCGCCGCCGCCGGTGCCCCACGACACGCCGTCCTCGTATACGGCGGGGTGGCGCTGGAAGTCGTCCGTCTCGCAGTCGAGCCCGGCGGGCAAGGTCTCGGGGTCGCCGTCCGGGCGGACGTACCCGTCGAGTCGCTCCGGGTCGAGCACGCCGTCCTCGCCGCTCACCTCGCCCGTCTCGCCCCACCCGTCCGTGACCGATACCCGGATCGCGTCGGGGCGGGCGTCGGTCGCGACCCGGAGGAAGGCTCCGGAGAGGGTGATCGCCTCCCCGCAGGCGATCTCGTAACTCTCGGGCCCCTCGACGCTCGCGCTCGCGACGAGCGTCCCGTCCTCGACCGCGACGTCGGCGAACGAGATCCTGGCGTGACAGGTCGTCGGCCCGACCGACTCGACGTACGCGAGCGCCGACTCGTCGAAGTCGGTCGCCTCGACGAACGCGACCGTCTCTTCAGGCGCCTCCCGGAGCAGCCACGCGGCGTCGCTCTCATCGGTGATCAGCGCGGCGAAGCCGCGGCGCTCCTCGCGGCTCCACGCCGGGCCCGAGAGGGCGCCGCCGACCTGATGCACCTCGGTCTCGGGGTCCGGATCGCTGTCGTCGTCGCCGTCACCGCCGTCACCCCCGTCTCCTCCGTCGGTACCGTCGCTCCCGTCTGCGCCGTCGCCGGCCCCCGGATCGCCTCCGCTCGTACAGCCGGCGAGCGCGGCGACGCCTCCGGCGCCGAGACCGCACAGGACCGTCCGCCGCGTGCGTCGGATCATGGCCGTCGCTACGCGGGACGCTCATAAGGGCTTCCCGTAGGCACAAACGCTTCTCTGTGCTATCTCCGGCGCTCAGACGCTCCCCGGCGTTCGGAACAGGTCGCCGAGGGCGACGCCCTCGGCGTCCCGCTCGCCGCGGTCGAGGCCGGCCGCGAGCCCGAGCCCGAGCGCGACCCGCGCCTTCGACGCCGGGAGCGGGCCGGCGAACGTCGCGCCGCGCTCCGCCAGCGTGACCGCGCCCCCGGGCGTCCCGTACACCGGGTCGGTCGGTCCCGCCGGCGGGCGGCCGGCGACGACGACGGGCGTCTCCGGGAGGGCGTCGGCCACCGCGTCGCCGATCGCGGCGGTCGCGTTGCCGAGGCCGGTCCCCTCGATCACGAGCCCCCCGACGCCCGCGTCGATCGCGCGTTCGACGGTCCCGGCGCCGACCCCCGTCCCGGAGTGGACCACGGGGACCTCGGGGACGTCGTCGGCGCTTTCGATCGCGTCCGCGAGCGGGTCGACGCCGACCCCACGCCGCGGCTCGCGGACGAGCCGCGACCCGGCCCGGATGAACGTCGCGACCGGTCCGGCCCCCGGCGAGGTCATCGTCGAGAGCGCGTTGCTGTGGCCCTTGATCACGTCGCGGGCCGCGTGGAGTTCGTCGTCGAACGCGACGTGAACGCCCGGCGCGAACCGGTCGTCGGCGGCGGCGCGGACCGCGAGCGTCAGATTCGCGGGCGCGTCGGTGGAGACCTCGTCGAGCCGGCGCTGGGCGCCCGTGACGACCACCGGCGCGTCGAGGTCGGTGAGGAGGTCGAGCGCGAAGGCGGTGTCCGCGAGCGTGTCGGTGCCGTGGGTGACGACGACGCCGTCGGCGCCCCCCGCGACCGCCTCGCGCGCCGCGTCCGCGGTCGCGAGCACGTCGCGCCACCGCACGTCGAACCCCGGCTGCGAGCAGACCTCGCGGGCGCTCACGGTCGCGTACCGCTCGACGCCCGGGACCGCCGCGACGAGGTCGTCGCCGGTCTTCGCCGGCGCCGCGCCGCCGTCGTCCGGCTCGGACGCGATGGTGCCGCCGCAGGCGACGACGGCAACCCGCGGTTTCGCCCCGCCGTCGGCCGCGGTCCGTCCCCCGTTCCGCGCTCCGCGTTCCGCCGTCGGCTCCGTGTCCGTCATACCTCCTCGTTCTCCCGGAGGACCAAAGCGATTGGTCCCGCGGCAGCCGCGCCGGACCCGGTGCCGATCGGGGCCGACCGGCGGTCGTCCGCTCGGCTCTCGCGATCACGAGAGAAAAGGATTAGAGAGACGTATAAACAGTTAAAATGATTTTGTGCCCGTGTTAAAACGTTCGTAACCCGTCGAGAAACGTGGTGAAATTCCCCGAACCCTCTGCTGGATATATGGGGTCCCCAGACATACACGAAACTGTCAATGTCTATCCCCGCCCCCACGCGCCTCGCCTCCGGCCGACAGGTCGCCGGGCTGATGACCGGCACCCTGAAAGCCGCCGCCTTCTGGGCCGCGATCGCCATCCCTGCCACGTACCCCGCCCTGCTGTACTCGGGGCTCGACGGCGGCACCGGACGGCTGTTCGTCGCCCTGCTGTTCGCGAACGCGCTGGCGCTCGCGCTCGGCCACGACTACAAGCGCTGACCGCGGACCGGCAGCGCCGAGGCGTCGCCCTCCAGACGCACCGAATCGTCCGACCTCGCCCTCCCTCCCGCGCCGTCATTTGACTGCCGTCATCGCGTTCGCCGCCGTCGGCCTCCCGTCCGGTCTCGAAGCGCTTACCCACGGGCCGACCCGACCTCCCGTATGACCGACGAGACGCACGTCGAGTGGCGCGACTGGGGGCCCGAGGCGTTCGCCGAAGCCGACGAGCGGGACTGTCCGGTGCTCCTCTCGCTGTCCGCCACCTGGTGTGAGGGCTGTCACGAGATGGACGCCGTCACGTACGCCGAGCCCCGGATCGCCGCCAACGTCAACGAGGGGTTCGTCCCGGTCCGCGTCGACGTCGACCGTCTCCCGCGCGTGCGAGAGCGGTACAACATGGGCGGGTTTCCGACCACGGCGTTCCTCACGCCCGACGGCGAACTGCTCACCGGCGCGGGCTACCTCGACGTCGACGGGATGCGGCAGGTGCTGGAGTCCGTCCGCCAGATGTGGGCCGATAAGGGGCGCTCGGGGGGGAGAGTGCCGCGCGCGCTCGACGCCGACCTCCCGCCCCGCGGGGAGCTGACCGACGCGATCGAGAGCCACCTCGCCGGGCAGGTGGAGGTGAAGTACGACGAGGAGCACGCCGGCCTGGGGACGGACGCGAAGTTCCCGCTTCCCCGCACCGTCGAGTTCGCGCTGAAGCGCGACCGCGATCGCGCCCTCCGGACGCTCGACGCGGTTCGCGACCACCTCGCCGACGACGTCGCCGGCGGCTTCTTCCGGTTCGCCGGGACCCGCGACTGGGGCGACGTCGCCTACGAAAAGCCGATCGACACGAACGCGGCGGTCACGCGCGCGTTGGCGAACGCCTACCTCTACACCGGCGACGAGGCGTACCTGGGGCCCGCGACCGACGCGGTCGACTTCCTCACCGACGACCTCTGGACCGGCTACGGCGTCGGCGGGAGCCTCGGGCCCGGGCTCGGTCGCGCCTACTACGCCGCGCCCGCCGACGGCCGCGCGGATCTCGACCCGCCCCGCCGCGACCTCACCGTCTTCGCGGGCGGGAACGCGCTCGCGGCCGACGCGCTGCTCGCGGTCGCCGCGTACACCGACGACGAGCACGCCCGCGAGTACGCCGACCGGATCCTCGACGGCCTCGAACGCGACCTGATCGACGCCGACACCGGCGAGGTGACCCGCTACCGCGGCAGCGACGAGGTCGGCGAGTCGGACTTGCTCGACGACGTCGCTCGCGTCGTGAGCGCGTACGTGCGGGCGGCCGGCGTTCTCGGTGATGGAGCCGACGTCGCCCGCGCGGTCGCGGACCGAGCGATCGATCGACTTCACGTGGACGGCTCCTTCGTCGACGGACCGCGGTCGGGGCCGGGCCTGCTCGACCGCCCCTTCCGTCCCCTCGACGGCAACGTCGAGATGGCGACCGCGCTACTCGACTTGGCCGCGCTGACCGGCGAGGACCGCTACCGCGAGGTCGCCCGCGAGACCGCGGCGTCGTTCGCCGGGGCCACGGAGCGGCTTGGCATGCAGGTCGCCGGTTATGGGAGCCTCGTCGGGCGCCTGCTCCGCGGCACCACCGTTATCGCGGTCGGCGACGAGCCGGGGAGCGACCTCCACCGCGCGGCCTGGCGAGTCGCCGACCACGAGAAGGTTGTCGCCCCGAACGCCCACGCGGAGGGGTCGCTGGCGCCGCGGTCGGTCCCCGCGGGGTCGGCGCTTGTCGTCGCCGGCGACGCGGTCTCCGAGCCGGCGGAAACGCCGGACGAGTTGATGCGGCGAGTCGCCGAGACCGCGGAGTAGGACGCGGTATCCGTCGTTGTCGTCCGCCTTCGGTCGTCTGCGTCGATTCGATCGATCGTCCGGTAGCCGCGGAGCGCCGCTCACCACCGCACCCGCGTGTAAACGGGCGACGTGTTTATGTCAATGCCGCGTGATCGGATGGTATGGCATCTCTCCGGGATCTGGGGCTCTCCGAGTACGAGGCGCGCGCCTACCGCGCGCTGCTACGCACCGGGCCGACGACCGCGAAGGACCTCTCGCGGGCCAGCGAGGTCCCCATGGGACGCGTGTACGACGTGCTCAACAGCTTGGAGCAGCACAACCTCGTCCGGAGCCAGGCCGCCAGTCGGCCGAAGAAGTACGCGGCGGTCGAGCCCGACGCCGCGCTCGACCGCCTGCTCGACGAGAAGAAACGCGAGCTGGAGACGCAGGTGGAGCAGTACGAGGAGGTGGTCGCGGACCTCTCGACGGAGCTCGACGCGGGGGAGCCGGTGGACGGCCAGTTCTGGACCGCGGCCGTCGGCGCGGAGGAGGCGACGGACCTCCTCTTAGAGCGGATCGCGGCCGCCGAGCGCCGGATGGTCGTCGTCGTCGGGGCGCCCGCGACCGGCTTCGACCTCGGCACGATCGGCGAACAGGTGGCCGCCGAGTTGGAGTCGGCACTGGAGCGTGGCGTCGAGATACGGGTGTTGCTGTCGCCGGAGACGGTCGATGCGCTGCCGCGGAGCGTCGGTCGGCGGTACACCGCGGAGCTCTCCGACATGGAGGGGTTCGAGGTCCGAACGACCGCGGGCGTCGACGGCACGTTCAACGTGTTCGACGGGATCGAGGTGTGCATCGAGGTGCCGCACCCGCTCTCGGGGGACGAGCCGTTCGCGATGATCGACGTGAAGGACGCGGAGTTCGCGACGAGCGTGAGCGAGGAGTTCGAGCCGCGGTGGGCGGAGTCGGATCCGCTGTCGTTCGGGTGAGTCGGCTCTACTCACGACTCACCGACGCACTCTGATCTAGCTCCGGTCAATACAACACGGACAGCGACCGCTGACTAGGCGTGTGAGCGTCTGGAAAAACAGACTTCCGGCCATCGCTGCAAACGAGGGCAGAAGTAGTCGTTAGTTGCGGACGAGGTTCGTCGCGCGAGGTCCCTTGGGGGACGATTCGATGTCGAACTCGATCTCCTGACCCTCTTCGAGGTCCGGACCGCCAACATCCTCCATGTGGAAGAACACGTCCTCGTCGTCGTCGAGATCGCCGTCGTCAGTCGAAATGAAACCGTAGCCGCCAGTATCGTTGAAGAAATCAACTTTTCCGTTTGCCATTGCAATCAAACGTACAGTCCTTTGGGGCATAACGCTTCCGAACGTCACGGTACCACGGCTCTCGATTTACCTCGTACTTTTCAGTGATCAACTGTT
Organism: Halorubrum sp. Ib24; assembly: GCF_002252745.1. Lineage (NCBI taxonomy): Archaea > Methanobacteriati > Methanobacteriota > Halobacteria > Halobacteriales > Haloferacaceae > Halorubrum > Halorubrum sp. Ib24. The sequence goes on from NZ_NHOX01000021.1 coordinate 25,044, forward strand.
TCGGACGAAACGCGTCCGAAGAAGGGGAGCGCAGCAGAGCCGGGACCCCATGACCGTTCCGCGAGCGAGGGCCAGTCCGCGCCTACCGCGCGTTTAGCTCGGCCCGCAGGTTGCCCATCGTGACCTCGCGCTCGGCGTGGGCGTTGTGCTGGTGGATCGACTCGTCGTTCGACTGCTTCATGCGGACCACGGCGTCGTCCGGGAGGTGGTCGAACTCCTCGACCGTCCCCTCGGCGAGCGCGCGGACGCAGTCCTCGACGAACTTCGCGTCGGCGTGGGCCTCGTAGGTCATGTGGTCCTCGTCGGGGCGCTTCGCCATGTTGTAGATCCGCGCGCTCATCGAGTCGCGGGCGACGTCGATCAGGTCGCGGAGGTCGAGGTCGGGGTGGCCGTCGGTGGTGACGGTGAGCGTCGCGTGGCCGCGCTGAGAGTGGCCCGGCTGCGGGACGGCGTCGAGGAACTCCTCGGTCGTCTCCTCGTCGACGCCGAGGTCGGCGAGCTTCTCGCGGGCGCGAGACTCGCTCATCCCCTGCGAGCAGGGGCAGACGGTCATCCCGGTGACCTCCGCGCCGATCTCCTCGCGGGTGCCCGCCTCGGTCGCGGTCGCGCTGGCGACGATCGTCGACGTGCTCTGCGTCTCGATCCCGGACGCCGGCGTGTCCTCGCGGGTGACGAGCTCCGCGGTCATCGACACCTCGGCCGTGCTGGTGTAGTCGTGCTTCTCAAGGAGCCGCTCGGCGGCGTCCCCGCAGACGTCCTCGACGCGGTACGCCTCCTCGCGGGTGATCTCTTCGAGGATCTCGTCGACCGTCGCGAGGTTCCGAGACATGTCGATCCCCTTGCGTCCGCTCGGGAGGTCGACGAACACTTCGAACTCCGCCATGAGAACGATGGGGCGTTTGTCCCCGCGGGCGAGCTTGACGAGCTTCTCCACGCCGGTGACGCCGACCTGCGAGAGCCCGACGGTGACGTCGGGTGCCGACGCCTGCACGTCCGGCAACTGGTGACTCATTATAAACACGCTAGGGAACTCCCGGGATTAGCACTTTCGATAGGGGGTCTTCCATAGGGTACTTTTCGCGCCCGTCGCGGGGGTTTCGGAGCGTTTCGGACCCCCCGCTCTGTGGTCGCTGTCGCCGGGGGGTCGGAAGTGCTGTCGCCGGGGGATCCGAAGGCGGTCGTCGCCGTGAGATCCCCCGCTCGCGACGGCGCCACCGCCGAGTGGTACCCGCTCTCGGGCGGCGGCCGTAACGCACCATTTATACCTGCGGCAGCGGAACGTAGCCCAAGACCATGCCGAGTTCCAATGGGCCCCAGAAGGCGACCCGCGACAAGCTCTCGAACAAACCGCGCGACCGCGGCACGTCGCCGCCGCAGCGAGCCATCCAGGAGTTCGAGTCGGGCTCGCAGGTCCACCTCAAGATCGACCCCAGCGTGCAGGAGGGTCGCTTCCACCCGCGCTTCGACGGCCGGACCGGCACCGTCGTGGGCAAGCAGGGCGCCGCGTTCAAAGTCGAGATTTCGGACGGCGGGAAGACGAAGACGCTCATCGTCCGCGCCGCCCACATGAGCGCCCAGCAGAACTGAGATGACGATCTTCAAAGAGAAGGTCGACGAGGAGTACGTCACCGTCTCCGAGGCGAAGGAGGTCCTCGTGGACATCGAGGCGGAGCGCGCCCAGGACGAGGAACGCGACCTCCGCTACGAGCTCGCTCGCGCGATCGAGCACGTCAACCGGTTCGCCCGGCTCGACGCCGAGGAGTCCCGCGAGCTCGTCGAGGAGCTGACGGAACTGGAGCAGATCGACGTCCCCACCGCCGTGAAGATCGCCGACCTCCTCCCCGAAGACCGCACCGAGCTGCGCTCGGTGTTCGCCCAGGAGCGCTACTCGCTCGACGGCGACGAGCTCGACGACGTGCTCAACATCGTCGCGAAGTACGCCTGAGACGTCGCGGAGCACGTCGTTTCGGATTCGGCCCCCTTCGATCGTCGGAACTTCTTCAAACCACCAGCCGCTCGCTTATAAGCAGTTGTCTGTGTTCCAACTGTGAACACTTCCAAAGTCCCAGCCGCGAGGCGCTTCGCGCCTCTGGTAGCCGGCGACGGAGCCGCCGGCGACTGCCCCTTTGAGTCCTCCGCGACCGCACCCAGCCTCATACCTCCCCAGCCTCGTCGGCCGGCGCTTACGAGCGCCGGCCGACTCCCTCGCGCGTGCTCCTCGCGGGCCGGTGGCCCGCTCGCAGGCACGCGCCACCGCACTTGTCTGTGATGGAACACGCCGATCTCGTCGCCAGTCGGATCCGCTCGCTCGGATCGACCGACGAAACCCCGGAACCCCTTTGAACGGCCGCGACGACGGTATCTGTATGATCGACGAGACCGTCGCCGAGATCCGGGCGATGCGGACTCACAGCACGTCGGCGGTGGCCGTGAAGGCGACGCGCGCGCTCGCGGAACTGCTCGACCGCGAGTACGTGACGGTCGACGAGTTCGAGCGCGACCTCGAACACAACGCGGGCGTGCTTCGCCGGTCGAACCCCTCTCACGCCGCGCTTCACAACGCGATGCGCGACGTCGAGCGCTCCATCATCGGCGAGCCGACCAGCGTCGAGGACGCCAAACAGCTGCTGCAGGAGACCATCGACCGCGTCGCCGACGACATCGAGACGGCGAAGGGGGAGGCCGCCGCCAACGCGGCCGAACGCATCGAGGACGGCGACACGCTGTTGGTCCACGACTACTCGACGACGGTGCTGGAGTCCATCGAGAACGCCGCCCGCGACGGCGCGCACCTGACCGTCTACGTCACGGAGGCGCGCCCGCGCACGCTCGGCCGCAAGACGGCGCGCGTCCTCGCCGGGATACCCCGCGTCGACGTCCACATGGTCGTCGACAGCGCGATGGGGTACGCCCTGCGCGACTGCGACCGCGTCCTCCTCGGGATCACCTGCATCACCGGCGGCACCTACTACAACCGGATCGGAACGTTCCCCGTGGTCGTCACCGCGCGCGAGCTCGAGGTGCCGGTGACCGCGGTCGGCTCGGGCGCGAAGACGATCGAGGAGTTCCGGTTCGAGAACGAGTTCCGCGACGCCGTCGAGGTGATGCGCGAACCCGTCGAGGACGTCGAGATCGAGAACCCGAGCTACGACGCCACCCCGATCGGGATGATCGACACCGTGATCACCGACGACGGCGTCGTCGAGTAGCCGGACCGTCCGCTTCTCGGGACCGCTTCCGACGCGCCTTACCCCTCGTCAGGTGAGCCCGATCAGCAGCGGCGCGAGGAATCGTCTTCTTTCCGCCGTGAATCGGACGTAAGTGCTTTGTGTGTGCACCGTGTTAACGGATCCAATGAGCGTGTATTCGGGCTCCGCCAACGCCTTCCGGATCCCCAGCGCGGACCCGGCGGCGACGGGGGAGTGCACGACCCTCTCGTGTGAAGTCGGCGCGGCGGCGACCGAGCCGACCGTCGTCGTCGGGGCGGTCGTCGTCGGGCTCGCGGCGTTCCTCGCGTTCGCGTACGTCCGCGAGGCGGCCGACGCCGGCCAGCACGAGCAGCGGCGCGTCCTCGCGGAGCGCGACGCGTTCGAGGAGTTCGCTGACCGCGTCTCCGCGCTCGATCCGGCGCCGACCGGATCGACGCCGTCGGGATTCGACGGACAGATGGCGGCGGTTCGCACGGTCGACCGCGCCGACGGTGACGTCAAACTCAGGCGCGTGCTGGCGGCGTACCGCGACACGGTGATGTCGGTGCCGCATTACAGGGAGGAGTACGACGAGACGGTCCCGGAGAGCCTCGCCGCGGAGCTGGGTCCCGACACGGCGACGGCGCTGGCGTCGAACGGCACCCTGTCCGAGGCGGCGCAGTCGGCGCTCGTCAGTCGGAGCCGACACGCGGCCGACGCGCGCTCCTCGCTCGCCGAGGCGATCGGCGAGGAGATCGAGGCGTTGCGGTCGTTCGAGAACGACCTCTCCTGCGTCGACCGCCGCCGCCGCCGGCTCCTCGAACACCTCGACGGGGTCTCCGGGGCCGGCACCGACGCGGCGATCGACGTCTGGAGGCGGCTCGAAGAGCTCGAACGCGAGTGCGACGGGATCGCCGCCGAGCGACAGGAGGCGCTCACGGACCCGCCCATGACGCCGGACTCCGCGGTCGACGTCGACGGGGAGCACGCCTTCTACGAGTACCTGTACGAGCCGACGGACGGGCCTCGCTACCCCGTGTTGGCGCAGGTCTCCGAGCTCGCGGAGCGGATACGCTCGGACCGGGACGGCGTCGCGAGCCGGCTGGCTGGCGGGCGGTAGGCCGGGCGGTCGGAACGGAGTGCGGGCAGACGGTTAGTCGGGCGAACCGAGAGCGGTGCTCCGGACGGGCGACGCTCCGAACGGGCGGCGCCCCAGATGGACGGCGCCCGCGACGGGGGCGACGCGGCCGACGTGCCCGTCCCGACGTTGCGCCACTGCTTGACGTGATACTACGTGTGTAGTGCACGCTCGATTGACATGCCATACACGTCGACACAACGGAGATGCCCCCGTAGCCGTTGCATACATCCACGCACATGACACCGGACATCGTCGACACCCTCTGCTGGAATATCGTTACGACCGTCGCGGACGAACGCGGTATCGAACCCGAACGGATCGACGACCGACTGTACGACGTCCTCGACGTCGAATCGCTCGCGCGCCTCGTCGAGCAGGCCCAACGCAGCGACTCGATGGACCTCTCCGTCTCCTTCCGGATGGCCGGCTGCTTCGTCACCGTGACCGGGGACCGAACCGTCCGGGCGAGCGCTCCGAGCTAACCCGCGACCGGAACCGAACGCCGGACCGCTCTCACCGGACTATCTCCCCGCGTTCCGCGTCCACGGGAAGCGCGCCGAGGACGCGCTCCGCGGCCCCGACGGTCCCGTAGGGGTTCTCCCACTCGCCGTCCGACTCGAGCGCCTCGGTCACCGAACGGCAGACGCCGTCGGGATCGCGCGCACCGAGCCGATTCGCGCCAACCTCCGTCGTCTCCGACCGCTCGGTGGCGTTCTGCACGGTCACGCACGGGGTCCCGAGGATACACGCCTCCTCCTGCACGCAACTCGAGTCCGTGACGACGGCCGCGGACGCCGACAGGAGCCGCACGAACGCGGCGTATCGCCGCGGCTCGACGGTCCGAACCGGGGCGGGTCCGTCGGGGACGACCTCCCCTGAGCGCTCGCGAGCACGCGGACGAACCGGACGGACGACCTCCAAGCCGTGGGCGCTCCCGGCACGGGCGGCGCCGTCGAGAACCGCACGGAAGCGCCCCGGGTCGTCGGCGTTCCCCCGCCGGCGGACGTCGACGAGAAGGAACCCGCCCGCTCGGAGCCCGAACTCGTCGAGCACCTCGCGCTCCGGGCGCGAGCGGTCGCGGACGCGTTCGAGGGCGTCGACCGCCGTGCTCCCGGTGACGGTGATCCGCAGCTCCGTGACGCCCTCGCGGACGAGATACCACCGGGCCTTCTCCGTCGTGGCGAACAGGTAATCGGCGACGTGATCCGCGATCACTCTGTTCGTCTCCGCCGGCGCCGACCGGTCGAAGCTCCGGAGCCCGGCCTCGACGTGGGCGACCTTCGGACGCATCTTGCTCGCGGCGACCGCGCCGGCCAGGGCGCTGTTCCTGTCCCCGTGCACGACCGCGACCGCCGGGTCGGTCTCCGCGAGCGCCCGCTCGATCGCGGCCAGCATCGTCCCGGTCTGTCTCCCGTGCGGGCCCGAGCCGACGTCGAGCGCGATATCGGGGCTCGGGACGTCGAACCCGTCGAACACCGACCGTTCGAGCGTCTCGGCTCCGTGCTCTCCCGTGTGTATCACCGCGTGGTCCACGCCGCGTCGTTCGCACGCCCGGATCACGGGCGCGAGCCTGACCGCCTCGGACTCGGTGCCGAGCACGAACGCGACCTCCGTCATCGCCCGTCGGCCTCCGTGCCGTCGCCGGTCGTTCCGCCGTCGTGAGCCACGTCCAGTCCTCGGTCCTCGTTGGCGGCCCCGAAGCGACCGCTCCCGTCGATCCCGACCGAGCCGATGTGGTGAACCAGTCCCTCGTTTTCCGAGACGTCGAGCCACGTCCCGAATAACACCAACAGGAGTCCGAGGGTCGCGACGACGAACGACACCATTCCGCCGAGGAACGTGTCGACGCCGGCGCTCCACACGGAGTAGCCGCCGGCGGTGACGCCGGCGAGCAGCACGACCGCACCCAGCGAGTAGCACGCCGCCAGCGGATGGAACCGCCGGAGGACGTACGACCGGCCGATCCGGGTGAGGAAGTTCCGCGCGATCAGCGCCGAGAGGCGCGGGACGAACGTCGAGTATTGGATCGTGCTCCGCTCGTCGCCGTACCGCGCCGGGTGAGAGACGTCGGCGATCGGCTGCCGGTTCACGTTTAGCGCGAACAGGAGGTCGTTGAGGAAGCCGTACCGGTCGTACAGTCGGTCGAAGCGGACGATCTGGAGTCCCTCGTTTGAGATCGCCGTGAACCCGTTCTGCGGGTCGGACAGCTCCCAGTAGCCGCTCGAAACGCGCGTCAGCATGGTGAGCAGGAGGTTCCCGAACAGCCGCCAGCGCGACATCGAGGCGAAATCGCGGCTGGACCGGAGCCGGTTCCCCTTCGCGTACGTCACCTCGCCGGCCGCGACCGGCTCGATGAGCCGCTCGAGGTGTGCGGGGTCCATCTGACCGTCGCCGTCCATGACGGCGACCACGTCCATTCCGTCGTCGAGCGCGCGAGCGTAGCCCGTCTTCACCGCCGCGCCGGCCCCGCGATTCCGCTCGTGTCTGATCGGCACCACCCGGGTCTCCTCCCCGGTTCCGCCCGTCCCGTTTTGAGTCGCCGCCCGTTCGTTCCGGCGCCTTGCGTGTTCGCGTATCTCCTCCCACGTCTCGTCGGTCGACGCGTCGTCGATCGCGTAGATCCGGTCGACGTAGCGGGGGATCGTCTCGATCACCTCGCCGACGTGACCGCCCTCGTTGTACGCCGGGACGACGACCCCGACGGCGTTGCCGTCGTACATCGTCACTCTCGCCCCTCGACGCGGTCCGCGTATCGGTCCGCTCCGTGTCGGGGGGGCAGAGTCCGTCGGTTCCGCTTCGTTCGAAGCGTGCTAGTTGTCATTATCGGAGGCTTCGTATCGGTCCCCGGGTCGAGTCCGCGCTCGGACCCTCCCGGCGGCGCATACCACGACAAGACGCTGACACGGGCTTTGTTATACACTGCCTCACCCACCGGTATCGCCCGAATTCTCCCACGGTTCCGGTGCGGAGCCGCCCGCCGCGGCCCTCGCCGTCGACCGATCGTCGTTCGCCGCGTTTCCGTCGTCTTCGTCCGTTTTCCGGACGGTCACCCGCTGCGCGTGACGTGTCGATCCGCGATCGTTTCGGGACCGACGCTCGGCTCTGATCGCCTCGCTTCAGTCATCCGCTCGCGTCGATCCGGGGGACCGCTCGGAGTCGGGGGCCCGCTTCGCTCGTCGCCGTCTCGGCATAGAAGCGGGCAATCAGGCAGAGAATAGCGCCGATATGGGGGTGATAACAAACTAAGTATGGGTTGATCGGGTACTTATTCAGCCAAGCCAATCGCAGGAACCCTGTCCGTCGTCCGCGCGCGAAGCGGAGTTTTGAACCCATGGAGGAAATCACGAAAGACGAGGTGTTCGAGGTGTTGAGTAGTTCGCGGCGACGGCTGATCCTGTACCATCTCCACCGGCGCGGCGGCGAGGCGGTGCTGCGGGACCTCGCGAGCGACACGGCCGAGGCCGAGAGCGAGGACGAGGTCGACGACGACATCGTCAAGCGGTTCTACATCTCGCTGTACCAGACGCACGTTCCGAAGCTCGAGGAGGTCGGCCTGGTCAGGTACGACAGCGACACGAAGACGGTGTCGCTGACGGACCGGATCGAAGAGGTCGAAGCGATCCTAGAGACCGAGTCGGAGCCCGGCAGACGATGGCCGGTGTACTACGGAGCGCTCGCGATCGTCGGCAGCGCGCTCGCCGTCGTCCAGTTGGTAGGGATCGCCCCGCCGGTGACGAGCGTCGCGTTCGCCGCGGCGCTGCTGTTGCTCGCGGCGTTCCAGTACTACGAAACGGAAGTCAAACAGCGGGAGTACCACTTCCTCGCGCACCTCGTCAGCGACTGAGCCCGCGCTCGCGGTCAGCCCGCGTACTGCAGGGCGACGATCGCGAGGATGCCGACGACGCTGAGCAGCGTCCACGTCGCGGCGGGCACCGCGGCGAGCGGCCGAGACCGACGGCGCCCGCCGTGACGAGGACGGTGACGCAGCCCGCAACGGCGGGGACCGCCCACGTCCGCTCCCTCTCCTCCGCGTCCTCCCGGTCGTCCTCGTCGAGGTCCATGTACTCCAACAGCTGCGCGACGGACGCCTGCAGCTCGATCGTCCCGCGGTTCTTGTCGTAGTCGATCACCCCGAGCGAGTCCATCTTCGGGAGGTGACACTGGTAGAGCCCGATGTAGACGCGCTTCCGCTGGTCGGAGGAGAGCTGCCGGACGGTGGTGTCGTTCTCCTCCGCAGCGATGTGCTCGGCGAGGTCGTTTAGCACCGACTCGCCGTCGTTCTCCCGTAGGAAATGGATAACCATCCGTCGCCGCCGGTTCTTCAACAGGTCGAATATTTCACCCTTGGTTACCTCCGCGCCGTCCGAGCGCGACGTCTTTCCGATGTCGTCGAGGTTAGCGACGTCCGCTTCCGACGAATCGCGTTCTGTTCCCCCCGTCGGTTGGCTGCCGAGTGACCCTGATTTTCCCGCTGACATCGACAAACGTTACGCATACACCTATCTTAGATATACGGAAATTAATTCTCGATGACCTTACTCGTCGGTGTTATCTCGATATGAGAACGTCGACCGCGACTCGGATCGAATCCGGGTCCTGCTGACGTTTCCCCCGATTAAACTCGTTAACAACGCGTTAATACGCCGGTTGGCGGACCAATCCTCGTCGCTCGTGAGCGCGCGTCCGACCCTCGCGGGTCCGGCCGAGGGTCCACCGCGTGCGGATCGCGCGTTTCGGCCCGTGGACGGACCGCGCGTCGGCCCTCGCGGACGGACCGCGCGCCCGCCCGGCCACCGCCTCACTCGACCGTGACGCTCTTCGCGAGGTTCCGCGGCTTGTCGATGGCGCGCGAGAGCTCCTCGGCCGCCATGTACGACACCAACTGGAGCTGGACGTTCGCGAGGATACCGGCGACGTGCTGGTGCGTGTCCGGGATCCGAAGCACGTGGTCCGCGTAGTCGTCGATCTTCGCGTTGCTGTCGGCGCTCACGGCGATGATGGGCGCGTCGCGCGCGCTCACTTCCTTGGCGTTGTGCAGCGTCTTGGTGTCGTTCCGTCCCGTGAAGACGGCGAACACCGGCGTGTTCTCGGTGACGAGCGCGAGGGGACCGTGTTTGAGCTCGGCGGCCGAGAACCCCTCCGCGTGGTCGTACGTGATCTCCTTGAACTTCAGCGCGCCCTCGAGCGCCACCGGATGCGCGACTCCCCTCCCGATGAAGAAGTACGACTCGGCGTCCCGGTACGCGGCGGCGACGGACTCCGCGTCCGGCTCGTCGAGGATCTGCTGGACGTCGGCCGGCAGCGCCGCGAGCGAGCTGAGCAGCTCGCTCGACTCGCGCGGGCTCGCGCCGTTCGTGTCGTAGCTCAGCCGCTCGCTGAGCAGGATCAGCGTCGCCACCTGCGAGGAGAACGACTTCGTCGCGGCCACGCCGATCTCCGGGCCCGCGCGGATGTACACGGTGTGCTCGCACTCGCGCGTGATCGTGGACCCGACCACGTTCGTCAGGGCGAGCGTGCGGGCGCCCGTCCCCTGGATGCTCCGTATCGCCGAGAGCGTGTCGGCGGTCTCGCCGCTCTGCGTGACGGCGATGACGAGCGTGCTGTCGTCGACCGGCGGCGGGTTCGACCCGTACTCCCCCGACAGGAACGCCTGCGCAGGCATCCCGCGGTCCGCGAGCAGCGTCGTCGCGTACACCGCCGCGTGGTGCGAGGTACCCATGGCGACGAGGTGAACCGACTCGATCCCGTCGAACGCGTCGTCGGGGAGCTCCTCGAACTCGACGTGGCCCTCCAGCGGATCCATGCGACCCCGGATCGTCTGTCGCAGCGCGGCCGGCTGCTCGTGGATCTCCTTCAGCATGTAGTGGTCGTACCCGCCCTTCCCGGCGTCGTTGGGGTCCCAGTCGACCGTCTCGAACGAGCGCTCCACGGGCTCCCCGTCCGTGTCGGTGATCGCGTGCCCGTCCGGGTGTATCGCGACCACGTCGCCGTCGCGGAGGTAGACCACCTCGTTGGTGTACTCGAGGAACGCCGGCACGTCGCTCGCGAGGTAGTACGCGTCGGACGCGCGGCCGAGCACGAGCGGCGACCCGCTTCGCGTGCCGAACACGGTGTCCGAGCCCTCGAACACCGCGGCGATGGCGTAGCTTCCCGAGAGGCGATCGATCGTCCGTCTGAACGCCTCCTCCGGGCCGTAGCCGGCCGAGCGGAACTCCTCTAAGAGGTGCGGGACGACCTCGGTGTCGGTGTCGCTCGTGAACTCGTGGGTGGACAACTCCGTCTTCAGTTCGGCGTAGTTGTCGATGATCCCGTTGTGGACGACCGCGACCCGATCGAGGCAGTCGGTGTGGGGGTGCGCGTTCGCGTCGGTCGGCGGCCCGTGCGTGGACCACCGGGTGTGTCCGATCCCCGTCGCTCCGCGGACGGCCGACCGGTCGACGGCGTCGCAGAGGACGTCCATCTCGCCCTCGTGTTTCACCACGTCGATCCCGTCGGCCGTCACGGTGGCGACCCCCGCGGAGTCGTAGCCGCGGTACTCCAGGTTCTGGAGCCCGGTGAGGAGCTCCGCGACCGCGGGCCCCTCGCCGACGCGGGCGGTGATTCCGCACATTACGCCACCACCTCCGCGTTCTCGGGGACGTCGCGACGGAGCGCGATACCCGGCGCGACCGTCCCGCGCGGCCCGATCCGACAGCCCGGGGTGATCGTGACGTTGGCGCCGACGGTGGCGCGGTCCGCGACGACGCCCCCGAGCCGACGGTCCGCGTACTCGTCCCCGTCGACGACGAGCGTGGCCGAGCGGCCCGGCGATACCGTCCCGTCGCCGATAGTCGCGCCGCCGCCGACGATGGTGTCTCGGAGCAGCGCGTTCGCGCCGACGCGGGAGTCGGGCCCGACGATCGACCCCTCGATCACCGCGTTCTCGCCGACGATCGTACTGGAGAGGAGACAGGTGCCGCCCTTCACGACGGCGCCGGCCGACACCTTGCAGTCCGGTCCGATCAGCACGTTCTCGCCGACGACGGCCGACTCGTGGACCCGCGCCGACTCCTTCACCTGTTCGGTGACGCCGGCGAGCGTCGGATGGGCGTAGAGGATCCGCTCGTTCGTTCGGAGGAGCTCCCACGGGTAGGAGGGGTCGAACCAGGCGCCGTTCGGGGTCGCGGCGATCGCGGGACCGTCCAGCTCGGCGATCGCGCCGGTCAGCGGACGTTCTCCGTCCTCGTACTCCGTCCGGTCGAGCGCGTCGAACACCGATTGGTCGAACGCGTACACGCCGGCGTCGATCCGCGCCGACGCGCCGTCGCCGTGCTCGTCGATCCGATCGACGACCCCGTCTTTCACGCCCACCGTGCCGTACTCGCCGGTTCGGTCGGACGTGACGACCGCGAGGCAGGCGGCGGCGTCCGACTCCGCGTACCGGTCGGCGGTGACCCGCACCATCGTCTCGTCGATGACGTTGTCTCCGTTCACCACGAGGCACTCCCCGTCGACGCGGTCGGCCGCGGCCTCCAGCGCGTGCCCGCTCCCCAGCTGCGTCGACTGCGTGACGTAGGTGAGGTCGACCCCGCGGTAGGAGTTCTCGAACCGGTTCTGGATCCGGTTCCGCCCGTGGCCGACCACGAGGACGACGTGGTCGACGCCGCTGTCGACCACGGCGTCGAGCGGGTACTCCAGTATCGGCCGCCCGGCGACCCGGAGCATCGGCTTCGGCTGGTAGCGAGTGAGCGGCCTGACGCGCCGCCCCTCCCCGGCCGCGAGGACGACCGCCTGTTCGAGGGCGCTCATCGCTTCACTCCGGCGTCGCGTGCCGGTGCCCGACGAACGGCGCCGCCGGTGCAACCGACAACGCTGCTGATGCACACGTCTGACTGCGCTTTCGTACCGTGGAGGACGTGACGATCCATGCCATGCCATGCCGTATGGGGAAGCATTGTAATGCAGAACCTTTCGCGACCTGTCGAGTTGGAGGTCGACAGACCGAAAAGCCGTACGACCGTTATGTCCGTCCTACTCCGACTACCGTTTCGATGCGATTTCCGACAGACGGGACGGGCGGCAGCGAGAAAAACTGTATCGGCGACGACAGAAACCCGGGACGTCCCGACGATCAGTGCGGTCTCCGCCGCTACTTCCGGAGCGTGACGAGTTCGTCGGTGACTTCCACTACGTAGCCGCAGTATTCGAAGGAGAGCCGTACGCCGGAGCGTCCGACGGCGGGGTCCGAGTCGAAGAGACCTTCGAGCGACTCGGGGTCGATTACGTCGGCCAGTACCGGTAGCTCACCCGGAGTAACCGACTCAGCCTCGGCTACCGCCCGGACGATCGTCACCGTCGTCGACGTGTCGGCCGCGGTCGCGACACGCTCGACGATCGTCGTGTCATTTCCGGCGGACGCACGGTCGTTATTGGTGTGGGACATCGTGTGCATTGGGGCCTTAGTTACAGGATGCCGTCGTGTCTATAAACAGTATCGATTCCGCGTCGATGGCCCTGAGCGCGGCGAATCCGCGGGACCGATCGGCTACCGGCGGTGCCGCTCGTCTCCGAGTCCGCCGTCGGAGCCGAGGCGCGAATCCGGCGTCGCGCCCGGACGCTGACGTCGTTTGGGTCGTGGTAAAAGCCGGCACACTCCCGTCGTCAGTCACGGTCGTCTTCGGTAATTACAGCGTACTACATATATGGCATGTATAGTAAATATGCGTACCGGCAACACATAACTCGTACCGCGGCTGAAGTCGACTGTCCCATGACCCCGGACACCCGCGTCAGTTGCGGTACGGCCCCCGCCCCGGTTTCTTTATAATAGCGGCTCTGTCGGCGCACGCCCGTCGACGAGCGGAGACCTCCGGCCGGCGGTTTCTCGCGGGACGAGGGCCGTACCGACGATCCACGCGGCGATCGCCTCGAGGTAGCAGCCGCATACTAAACTCTCCGTCCGCGGTATCGACGACCCATGCACGCAGTCATCCTCGCCGCGGGACGGGGGACGCGGATGGGTCCGCTGACGGAGTCGACGCCGAAGCCGATGCTGCCGGTGGCCGACGCGCCGCTCGTCGAACACGTCGCCGACGCCGCCGTCGAGGCCGGCGCCGACGAGCTCGTGGTGACCGTCGGCTACGGCGCCGACCGGATCCGACGGCACTTCGGTGAGAGCCATCGAGGGGTCCCGGTCCGGTACGCGGTTCAGGAGTCGCAGCGCGGCACCGCGGACGCGCTGGCGGCGGCCGCCGACCACTTGGACGACGAGTTCGCCGTGCTGAACGGGGACTCGCTGTACCGCGGCGCGGACCTGCGCCGGCTGTTCGAGTCGCCGCCGCGGATCGGCGCGTTCCGCGTCGACGACCCCACCCAGTACGGCGTGTTGACCGTCGACGGCGACGCGGTGACGGCGGTCCGGGAGAAGCCGAGCGACCCGGCGGCGGACCTCGTCAACGCGGGCGCGTACTCGTTCCCGGCCGAGACGGTCGACATGCTCGACGTGCCGGAGAGCGAACGGGGTGAACGCGAGCTCACCGACGTGCTGGCTCGGGTGATGGCCCGCGAGGAGCTCGGCTACGCGGTGTTAGCGGAGTGGATGGACGTCGGTCGACCGTGGGAGCTGCTGGAGGCCAACGAGCGGCGACTCCCGGCGGGCGGGTCGGAGGTGGGCGTGACGACGGTGGGTCGGCGGGGCGGTTACGACGACGGGTCGGAGCGATGAATGCGTGGACGACGGCGGGTCGGCGGCGGGAAGAACGGTGACACCGGCCGGGTTCGGACGCGGACCAGGTTGACGGGGGGCGACGTCCACGCGAACGGCCACGATACGGGGGGGACGTGGTCGTTCAGAGGCGGGCGCGACGGTCAGTGGTCCCGGGGTCGTCGTCGAGGGGACCGGCCCTTGCTCCGGTCCGGCTGCTTCCGTCGGAGAGCCGAAGCGCGTACGTCCGCGTGCGCGACGGCTCGTCGGCGAAGGGGCGCACGTCGGCCACAGCGGCCTGGAGAATCAAAAACAGCGTCCTCGATGCGACCGCGACGGTCCGGCACCTCGTCGTACGTCGCGACAGCGTCCTCCGGGCCGTCCGGTGAGCTCGGCGGCGCGGGACGCAACTCGCGGAACAAGGCCTGGCGACAGCGACGGGAGGCCGGTCCGACGCGAGCACCGGTGAAGGGAGAGGCGCGTCTCGACCCGGCCGGCAGGAAGTTCGGCGGCCGGTGCTCGGCCGCGTGAAGACCCGGCATTCAGGACGGGTACCAACGCAGGGTGACGTTCTCCCGCGGACGCGCAGCACCGGAACCCGGGCGAAGATTCGTGCCGTCGCGACCGGTGACCTGCGCGACGCTCGAGACGGCGCACGACTCCGAGTACACGCGCCGGGGGCCGCCTACGGCGCTCGGAACGAGCGTTCGCGGTCCGCGTCCTCACGCCGCGCGGCTTCGCCGTTCGAGAGCCGCTTCCGCGGGAGGCAGTCGAGACAGCCGTGGACGCTGTCGCCGATCCCGAACACGCGCACGAATCTCCGACTCACGGCCGACCCGCACCGGCCGCACCGGCGGTTGACGTCGGTCGCCGTCTCGGGTTCTGTCATACCTCTCGGAGGGGAAGGCGGTCATTTTACTATACGCAGGATAGCGGCACCGACCGAACGCGGACGCGCGTTCATACCTTGTTAATCCGACACGTGTGACCGTCGACCGGCCCGCGCTCGCTCGCGGTCGGGCCGGGCGGACCGGTCAGCGCCCGACCGGCCGAGGCGGGGTTTCGGTCGCCGTCGCCTCGCCGGTTCGAATCGCCTCCGACCCCGCGACCATCGCGCGCTCGACGGTCGGGGTCGGCGACGGGTCGACGACGATGAGGTCCGCGCGGGCGCCGACCTCGATCCGTCCCCTGTCCGGCAGCCCGGCGACGTCGGCCGGGTTCCGCGTGACCCGGTTGACCCGAGCGGACAGCGGCTCGCCGGTCTCGACGAACGGCGCCGCGAGCAGCGACGCCGGGTGGTAGTCGGAACAGAGGGCGTCGAGGACTCCCGCTTCGATCGCGTCGCGGGCGCTCAGGTTGTCCCAGAGGCTCCCGCCGCGCACGAGGTTCGGCGCGCCCATCACGGTCGCCAGGCCGAGGTCCTTCGCGCGACGGGCCGCGTCGATCGTGAGCGGGTACTCGCTGATCGCCGTCCCGTGGTCCGCCATCGTCTCGACGTCCGCCCGGCACTCGTCGTCGTGGGACGCGAGCGGGGCGCCGACGCGCCGAGCGAGCTCGACGATCCGAGCGATCCGACGGTCCCGGCTCGCGGCGTCCATCCCGCTTCGCTCCTCCGCGGCGGCCGCGGCGGCGTCGACCGGCCAGTTCCGGTCCTCGACGTAGTGCCGCTCGAACGACTCGGCGTCGTACTGGCCGTCCCCGGGGGCGTGGTGCATCACCGACACGAGGTCGACGTCGACCTCCGCGATCAGCTCCTCGACCGCGGCGGCGCTCGCGTCGGCGAGCTCGCAGCGCGCGTGCACGCGGTTGTCCCCGAGCGTGTCCGCCCCGCGGTCGACGGTCCGGGCGAGGCGGGCCGCGTTCTCGAGGCTCCGCCCGTCGTCGGGCGCCTCCTCGAACGCGAGGGCGTGGAACTTCGTCGTCACCCCGTGGAGAACGTTCATGCGGTCGGTCGTGGCGAGCGCGGCCGTCGGGTCCGTCTCGGCGCCGGACCGCGGCGCGAACTGCCCCTCGATGTCGTCTCCGTGGAGGTCGATCAGCCCCGGCATGACGACCCGACCGGCGGCGTCGACGCTCGTCCCGCCGCCCGACGCGTCGCCCTCGGACCGGTCTATCCGGACGATGCGCTCGCCGGCCACGACGACGCGACCGCCCTCGATGACGCCCGACGGCGTGACGATCCGCCCGTTCCTGATCTCGGTGAACTCCGTCACGGTAGCCACCTCCCGGACCGTCTCGGTCTCCGTGTCGGCGCCGATGACCCCTCGTTTCGTCTGACCGCGGGGAACCGCGCGCTCATGATCTCTCAGGTAAGCGGAGTAACGATATTGTTAAGCAGTGACAACCGGCGCTCGGTGTCCCGCTTCGAACCGATACGTGGTGGTTACTAATGGGCGAAACTCCCGTTTCGTCTGGTATGATCGCTCACATTTCGCGCACGATAACGGGTATCCGCGCCGGCGAGGACGCTCTCCCGGCGGACAGCGCCGACGAGGAGAGGTGAGCGGCGTGACGGGCCCCCGGAACGCCGACGAAGAGCTGACCGCCGACACGTGCCTGACGCTTCTCTCGAACGCGCATCGACGAGCGGTGCTGCTGACGATTTACGACCGCGTGGCCGACGACGTGGGCGACGAACCGGTCCCCGTAGAGGAGACCGTCGACGGGTCGATACCCGAGCCCGTGGAGATGTCGCTGAACCACAACCACCTGCCGAAGCTCGCGGAGCACGACGTCGTCCGGTGGGACCGCGAAGCTGGGACCGTCGCCGCCGGCTCGGCGTTCTCGCGGATCGAACCGTTCATCGCCCGCCTCGACGGCGACCGCGAGCGACTGCCGAACGACTGGCGACCCGACATCGACCGCTGAGTCGCCTCCTGCCGCCCGCCCGATCGGACGCGGTCCCGACCGCTCACCGCCACGCGACAGCGGAGACGTAGCTCCCCTCTTTGGCGGTGATCCACGCGGTCGTGCACTCCCGCTCGGTCGGCTCCGACGGGTGGAGGGTGCACTCGTCCGGCTTGTCGTCGTACCGCACGACCGTTCCCTCGAGCGTCGGACCCCGGTCGGGGGGCTCCGCGCTCGGTCGCGTCACCCCGCCGTCGGTCCGCCCGTCGTCGTTCCCTGTTCCGCTCATACTGTCAACTAATCTAACACCCTACATCGTTATTCGTCTCATATCCGCCCGCTCATCGACGGCAATGGCCAGTTACCGCGCCGCCGAGCGCCGAGCCGATAGGAGCGATATCTCTGTCGGCGCCTCACCCGACTCCGGCCGTCCGCGCCTGCTCCCGACCGCGGCCGTCGGCGTCTCGGCCGATCGTCCGCCGAACCGCCGGCGTCTGCCCCGTTCGTTCGCCGGTTATCCGGCGTATACTCTTGCTCGGTCGATCGGACGCTACACGTATGCAAGCAGTCGTGCTCGCCGCCGGCAAGGGAACGCGTCTCCGCCCGCTCACGGACGACAAGCCGAAGGTGCTCGTGGAGGTCGACGGGACGCCCCTCATCGAGGACGTCTTCGACAACCTCATCGACTGCGGCGCGACCGAACTCGTCGTCGTCGTCGGCTACAAGAAAGAGCAGATCATCGACCGCTACGGCGACGCCTACGAGGGCGTCCCGATCACGTACGCCCACCAGCGGGAGCAGCTGGGCCTCGCGCACGCCATCCTCCAGGCGGAGCCCCACGTCGACGACGACTTCATGCTGATGCTCGGCGACAACGTCTTCCGGGGGAACCTCGCCGACGTGGTCAACAGACAGCGGGAGGAGCGCGCCGACGCCGCCTTCCTCGTCGAAGAGGTCCCGTACGAGGAGGCGAGCCGGTACGGGGTGCTCGACACCAACGAGTACGGTGAGGTCGTCGAGGTCGTCGAGAAGCCAGACGATCCCCCGAGTAACCTCGTGATGACCGGCTTCTACACGTTCACCGACGCGATCTTCCACGCGTGTCACCTCGTCCAACCCTCCGACCGCGGCGAGTTCGAGCTGCCGGACGCCATCGACCTCCTCATCCAGTCCGGCCGCACCATCGACGCGCTCCGCCTCGACGGGTGGCGCGTCGACGTGGGGTACCCGGAGGACCGCGACCGGGCCGCCGAACGCCTCTCGGAGTCGGCGGATGCCGCCGCGGTGGACACGGGAGAAGAGGCCGTTGCCGAGGACTGACGGCGCCGATCGATTCCCCTGAGGGCTGACGGCGCCGGTCTGCCCCGCCGACGTTACTTGTATCCCTCGCTGGCGAGGTGGTGGTTCATCACCGACTCGATACCGTCGACGATCTGCTCCGCGTCGACGCTCTCCACCTCGGCGGTCCGCTTCCGGACCGTCCGGTCGCGGAGGTCCCACTCGCGGGTGAACTCCGATTCGATGCCGTGCGACCGGATCCGGTCGACCAGCCCCTCGATGGCGGTCTCGTCGGCCTCGACGATTTCTTCGTAGTCGATTACGCCGCGACGGAGCGCGCAGACGACGACGCCGGAGCTGATGTCTCCCTCGCCGAGCTCGCGCTCCCAAGTGGTGATCCAGTTCCCGATCCGCGCCATCTGCTGGAGGTCACAGAGGATGCTTCGAAGCGCGCCCAGCTCGGCCCGGTCGAACGAGGGCGAGTGCATGAGGTCGACGCAGGCGTACGGGAACATCGTCATGTTGTACGCGTCGTGACGCTCCGTCTCGGCGCGGTTCGCCATCGCCGGGTTGTCGTTCACGAGCCCGGAGTACTCCATCGCGTTGAACGTCTGCCGGAGGTCGTACTCGAAGACGTCGACGAACTCCCCGTACCGCGGCGCCTCCCTGACCTCCGCGTCGATCGTCTCCCACAGATCCGCGAGGTATTCGAGGACGCCGTAGTCGATCTCGTCGGGCGTCCCGTCTATCCGCTCGGTCGCGTCGACGCCGAACGGAATCCGGCGACCGACGGCGAACGTCCCCTGATCCCCCTCGCTTTCGGCCAAGTCATCGAGGACCGTCACGAACATCGTCAACAGCGTCTTGTGTTCGTACACGGCCGACCGTTCTCGGCCCGGAACCGACGTTAACGTGAACTTATCGAAGAGGTTGTGTATCCACTTCCAGAGGAACCGATCCCGCTCCCCGATGACGCGAGCGTAGCGATCCGCGAACTCCCGCGCGGTTGGGGGGAGCGTAACATCGTTCACACGCCGGCTGTACTCTCCGGGGTCCGGTTTCCCCCATCCGTCGTTCGCCACGTTCCCGCGAGCTTCGGGTGCCATGTCAGTAAACACCACCATAACACAGTTAAGGCTTTTGTTCCACATTTTTATTATGATAATAAGTACGAAAGCGTGACAATCACGATACTTCATATGAATATTTGGCAAAATATAAGCTCCGTAACCGGGATTTTCATCCGTCGTTTCCCGTCCGGCTCTCGTCTCAGTCGATATTTCGAACTGATGTCACTGAGAAATATAGTGTTCCGTGAAAGTGACGAGAGATTTATGTGTACCCGGGCGCTCGTGTCGTCGTGTTCAAACCGGGCCGGGGTGGAGGCCGATTCGCGACGGTGAGTCGATGGACCTGAGAGACGCCGACCACCGGGCGGCGATCGGTCAGTTCCTCGCGACGGCCGACATCGGATTCCTGTACGCGGACGGCTCGCACGCGATCGTCGACGCGAACGCGACGGTCGACGACCTGCTCGGCTCCGACGACGCGTCGGTCGGCACCGACCTGCGCGAGACGGACCCGAGCTTCGGTCCGGAGCTTCGGGACGCCGTCGAGGCGGCCGAGCGGAACGACCGGGTCACCGAGACGGAGGTCACGACCGGCGACGGAACGACGCTCCAGTTCCGGGCGGTCCCGGGCCGCGGCGGCGTCGGCGTGCTCGTCTCCGACGCCACCCGGGACTCCGAGCTGCGCCGCGACCTCAGGCGGTCGAACCGCATCCTCGAGACGCTGGAGGACGGCGTGTACACGCTGAACGAGGCGTTCGTCATCACGTCGGTCAACGAGGCGGTCACGGAGATGACGGGGTACGACCGCGAGGAGCTCGTCGGGTCGCACGCGTCGATGGTCGCGGGGAGCGAGACGCTCGAAAAGGCCGAGGAGATCCTCGCGATGCTCCGCGGCGACGGCTCCGACATCGGCATGATCGAGTCGTCGATAAGGACGGCGTCGGGAGAACTGCTGCCGATCGAGACGCAGTTCTCCTCGGTCGAGTTCGACGACGGCCGTCGCGGGCGCGTCGGCGTCATCAGGGACGTGACCGACACCCGGCGGAACGAGAGCGCCCTCCGCGAACTGAGCCGCTCCGCCCGGCGGCTCCTCCGCGCCGACGACGGGGAATCGATCTTCGAGACGATCGTCGACGTGATCGCCTCTGTCTGGGGCGACGCCGCCGTCGTGACGTACTCGTTCGACCGGACCGAAGCGAGGCTGGTCCCCGCCGCCGCGTCCGGCGGCGACCACGACGCGTGCGGGCCGGGAAGCCCGGTCTGGGAGGCGTTCACCGCCGGGTCCGACGCCGCCGAGACGACGATCGACACGGCCCGATCGGTCCGGACGGACGGCGACGCCTCCCCGCACTTCCGGCGGGTCGCCGACGCCGCGAGGGACGACCCCTCCGGCGGTGACCCGTCGACCGACGCGGACGCGGTCGCTCCGACTGGGCGGGTGGTCGAGCGATCGACCGAGCCCGACGACTCGTCCGGTCGCACCCTGTACGCGACGCTCGACGGACACGGCCTCTTCCGCGTCGACTTCGGCTCCGCGGAGCCGGCGGGGAACGTCGAGGAGCCGGTCGGCCTGTTGGCCGCCAACGCCGTCGCGGCCCTCGACAGCGTCGAGCGCGAGACCGAGCTCTCCCGGAACCGACAGCGACTGGAGCGTCTCGACGGGCTCAACGACCTCCTCAGGCGGATCAACGGCGAGCTCGTCGACGCGGACACCCTCGACGAGATCGCGACAGCCGTCTGCGACACGCTCGTCGAGGCCGACTCCGTCGAGTTCGTCTGGGTCGGGGAGACGTACCGATCCGGCGGCGATCCGACCCCGATGGCGCGGGCGGGCGAGTCCGACGGCTTCCTCGAGGCGCTCCGGCGCGAGGACGCTCCGCTTCCGGGGGCCGACGGCGGCGACCGCTCCGCCGACACCGCCGGGCTCCCGGGCGTCCGAGCCGTCGAGACGGGCGAGCCCGTCCGCGTGTCCGACGTGTCGGACGGGCTCAGGCGCGAGCGCTGGCGGGAGCGAGCGCTCGCGCGCGGATACCGCTCGGTCGTCAGCGTCCCGCTCTCGTACGACGACCTGTGTTACGGCGTCCTGTCCGTGTACGCCGACCGGGGGTCGGTGTTCGACGACGAGTTCGGCGACCTGCTCGTCGAGCTCGGAGACAACGTCGCGAACGCCATCAGCAGCGTGGAAACCAGGCGGTCGCTTCGAACCGGCTCCCTCGTGGAGCTGGAGCTGCGCCTCGACGACCCCGACGCGCTCCTGTCGCGGATCGCGTCCGCCTTCGGGGAGCCGATCCGGGTCGAGGGCACCGTCCCGCGAGGAGACGGTCGATCGCTGGTGTACCTCACCAGCGACGGGGACCGGTCCGACGTGACGGAGTCGGTGAGCGCCGTGGAGTCGATCCGCGAGATGGGCGGCGGACCGACCGGGCGCCTGGAGGCGTCGGTGAACGGCGCCACCGCGGCCGACAGGGTGAGCGCACACGGGGGGAGTATCGGCCGGATGGTCGCCGACGCCGGCGGCGTGGAACTGACGACCACCTTCCCGCGGTCAGTGGACGTGCGGCGGATAATCGAACACCTCGAGGAGCGGTACGACCGCGTCGGACTCCGCTCCCGTCGGGACCGATCCGGAGGCGACGGTCCCGGCGCTCGGACCGGCTTCTCCGACGGACTCACTGACAGGCAGCGGGAAGCGATCGAAACGGCGTACCTCGGCGGCTACTTCGAGTGGCCGCGAGCGAGCACCGGCGAGGAGGTCGCGACGGCGATGGACATCACCCAACCGACGTTCAATCGCCACCTCCGAACCGCCGAGCGGAAGCTGCTCGGAACGATTCTCGGCGACGTCGACGCCGGCGACTGACCGCTCTCTTCCTCGTCCGCCGCGACGCGTACGGGCGCCGGTTACGCGACCGATAGCGGCGGCTTCACCCCGAGACGGGGCGCGGTGACGTCGGTCGACGACCGATCACAGCTCCACGTAGCGGCCCTCCCACTGGCGGCGGTCGCGGAGGCCCTCCATCCCCTTCTCCGTCAGCTCGTAGAAGTTCGTGCGACGGTCGCTCTCGCCCTTTTCGATGTACCCCCGCTCGACCAGCGTATCGAGGTTCGGATAGAGCCGGCCGTGGGTGATTTCATCCATCGACGTCTGTAGCTCCGTTTTGATCTCTTGTCCCGACGGTCTCTCGGCTCCCGCGATCACGTAGAGGAGATCCCGTTGGAAGCTCGTGAGCTCGAAAAGGGGATCAGGCATGGTCCACGTTTCGCCGGACCCTCGCTTTGTTATAAAGACGTAAACACTGGATTTCGGTCCACGCCCGCTCTCGAGCCGGTCCCGTCGCTCGCCGGCTCCCGGTATGATTCCGTTAACGCGGCGTGAAGACCGCGGATCCGGAACCCCCGTTCAGGCCCGCCACTGCCGACCGGCGATCCCGACGAGCGCGAGGACGCTCACCATCGTCCATCCGGCCGGAGGCACCGCCGAGAGCACTCCGAGCCCGAGCGTTCCAGCCGTGACGACCGCCGCGATACCCACGGCGAGCAGGAACGCGGTCCGCTCCGACGCGGACGCGTTCCGGTCGGCCTCGGGGTCCAACTCCAGGTACACCTGAACCTGCGACGCGGCGTCCCGAAGCGCGACCGTCCCGCGGTCGTTGTCGAAGTCGACCACCCCGAGCGCGTCCATCCGCGGGAGGTGACACTGATAGAGGGCGATGCGAACGCGCTTCCGCTCCTGCGAGGTGAGCTGTCGAACGGCGGTGTCGTTTTCGCGCGCGGCGACGTGTTCGGCGACGTCGGAGAGCTCCGCGGATCCGCCGTGCTCGTGGAGGTACCGCATGACCGCCCGCCGCCGGTCGTTCTTGAGAACGTCGAACACGTCGGTCGTCGTCAACCGCTGGCCGTCCCCGGTTTCGGCGGATTCGTTGATTTGGCTTCCCTCTACCCCTTTAATCATCACTAAACACATACCGCTCCACCGTAATAGTCATTCGGAAATCATTATTTTCTGACAAAACTGTCGGAGGTGCCGTCGCCGGCGACGACCCGTATCGCCGTCCTCTCCTCGGCTATCGGTTCAGTTCGAGCCGACCGGACGACGGGACCGACGCGACGCGCCCGCGGTACCGGCGCGAGACGACACCTCCCCGGATCCGTCGTCGCGGTTCCGTGGAGCGATTCACCGAGCGTCGTGACGGTCCGCGGGACGAATATCGAGGGATTAACTTTCCACGGCCGACCCGGAGGTGCCGCCGTACATGGACGCAAGCTTTCCGGACTCCGTCGACGTCGATTACACCGACGGCGAGGGCGAGGATCCGGCGGACTACCCGTCGTTGCAACACAAGTTGGAGAAGGCGATCGAGGTCACGCGGCGGGGGCTCGAGCAGTACGAGAACCCGGCGGTG
>NZ_NHOX01000015.1:0-46207 GCF_002252745.1 Halorubrum sp. Ib24
CGTTTACACCACCAGTCGTGGCGACGAGCGCTGCGAACGCCTCGCGCTCGGCTCCGGTGAGGTCGCTCGTGTCCCGAACGAGCTGGCAGTCGGGGTCGTTGAGCCACCAGCGCCGGTGCAAGTAGTTCCGCGTGAGCGTATTGCGGACGGCGTTTTTTAATGCCGGTTGGCTCCCCGATTCCCCTGGTGTTTCCCAGGTCGGATCGGTGTCCGGGCCGATCCGCATTGCGTCGAAGAGTCCGACGCTTGGGGCCATCGGCGCGCCGGACCCGAGGAGAAATACGTCGTCACCGGCCACCTCGGCGATCGTCTCGATCCCTCGACGGTACGCCTCCATCCGGGTCGCCTCAGCGTCGTATCGCTCACCGGGTAGCGCCGCTGCGAAGAGGAAATCAAGCTTCAGATACGTGAACCCCCAGTCGTCGACGACCGTCGACACGGTCTCTCGAAGCCAGTCGACAACTTCCGGGTGCGTCGTGTCAAGCCCGTACAGCGACGACCCGGCGCGGAAGCCGCCGTCGACGGGTGTTCCCGGCCCATCAGCAGCCGCGTCGGTCGGCTCCGTAATGAACCACTCCGGGTGGTCGGCGTGCAAGTCGGCACCGGCCTCCACGTAAAAGGGCGCGAGCCACAGCCCCGGTCGGTACCCGGTGGTTGAGATGTCGTCCGCAACGTCGCTCATATCCTCGAACCCGTCGGCGATCGATCGCCAGTCGCCGAACGCCTCCATGTACCCGTCGTCGATTTGGACGACGTCGACTGGGATCCCCCACTCGCGGAGTTCGGCGAGGTTCTCTCGTACGTCCGCTTCGGTGACGTCGGTAAAATAGTGATACCACGAGCACCAGCCGGTCGGTGAAGTTTCAGGCACGCGAGCGTTCATCCGCTCGCCGACGCAGTCAGCCAACGCAGCGAGCCCTTCCCGAAGCTCACGATCAGCGTCGACCCACAGCGGCGGGAGGGCCAACTGTTCGCCGGGCGCTAGGCGTGTCCCTTCGAGCGGGCACACCGCGCGGAGTGTTGCGACGCCACTGTCGTCGTCGTCGATCTCAAACCGGGTACAGTAGCGATCGTGCTCGAGAAACCCCGCCGTGACGTATCGGTCGTCCTCGACGAGTCCGGTCAGGTAACTGCTGGTCCGGTCGTCAGTCGACGCTGCGAGGTCGTTCATCATCGGGGCGTTGTCTGGGCTCTCCGTGGGGAAGCGCTCCCCAACCGTGAGCGTACCCGTCGACGACCACGACTGGTACCCGTGCCGGTAGACGCGCGCGTCCGCGCTGAATGCGGTCTCGAACCTAAAAGTAATGTCGCCCGCCCGGACCGGCTCGTTGCTAGCGTTCTCGACGGTGCAAATCGCTTCGACGCCGCCTGCTTCGGTCGAGAGTGACACGTCCGCGACCTGCATTCGCTCATTATCGCCATCGACTGCGGCCGCGTCAAGGGCCCCGACGAGTAAATTCCCGGCGTCATCCGCGATCGTGACCTCGTGGCTGGTCGGGTCGTACGTGACTGCGGTGGCGTCCGCCCTGCGTTTCTTCATACCACACGGTCCTTTCGCCCATATAAATATCACACCGTCTTCTCATACCCACCTATCCGAACGCTTAGGTGGCGCGGTTGAGTGGATGCGCTATGCGTATCGGAGTTTGTTACTTTCCCGAACACTGGCCGAGCGAGGAGTGGGAACGCGACGTCGCTGCAATGGCAGACGCCGGCCTCGAGTACGTGCGAATGGCGGAGTTCTCGTGGGGAACCCTCGAGCCCGAGCGTGGCACGTTCAACTTCGAGTGGCTCGACGAAGCTGTCGAACTCATCGGCGACCACGGGATGCAGGCGGTGTTGTGCACGCCGACGGCGACGCCACCGAAGTGGCTGGTCGACGAGCGACCGTCGATCCGACAAGAAGATGCCGACGGGACCGTCCGCGAACACGGCAGCCGCCGACACTACTGTTTCAACTCCGACGCGTACCACGAGGAGACGACCCGGATCGTCAAGCAAATCACCGAGCGATACGCCGACTCGCCGCACGTCGCTGGCTGGCAGACGGACAACGAGTTCGGCTGTCATAGGACTGTCCGGTGTTACTGCGACGACTGCGCCGACGCGTTCCGGACTTGGCTCGCGGACCGGTACGGTGACATCGACCGGCTCAATGAGGCGTGGGAGAACACGTTCTGGAGCCAACAGTACGGAGCCTTCGAGGAGGTCGATCCGCCGGGCCCGACCCCTGCCGAACATCACCCCTCGCGTTTGCTGGCGTACGCACGCTTCGCCAGCGATTCGGTCGTCGAGTACAATCGCGTCCATGCCGACTTGATACGCGAGGCCGACCCCGACTGGTTCGTCACCCACAACTTCATGGGACGATTCCCGACGCTGAACGCGTATGACGTGAGTGCTGATCTCGACCGAGTCGCGTGGGATTCATACCCGACGGGGTTCGTCCAGGACCGCTACGACGCGGAGGCGTCACCGGACCAGTTGCGGGCCGGCGACCCTGACCAAGTCGGGATGGACCACGACCTCTACCGGAGCGCGCTAGACCGGCCGTTCTGGGTGATGGAACAGCAGCCGGGCGATGTGAACTGGCCACCACACTGTCCGCAGCCGGGTGAGGGCGCGATGCGGCTGTGGGCTCACCACGCCACCGCCCACGGGGCCGGTGCTGTCCTCTACTTCAGGTGGCGGCGTTGTCTCGAAGGCCAAGAACAGTACCATGCCGGACTCCGGAAGGCGGACGGCTCGCCTGACCGTGGGTACGGTGACGCTATGCGAACGGCCGAGGAGTTCACCGCACTCGACGGTGTTTCTCACGTGGACGCTCCGGTAGCGACTATCTTCGACTACGACTCGCTCTGGGCGCTTGACACTCAGCCGCACGCGCCGGATTTCGATTACTGGGCGCTCCAAGAGGCCTTCTACGGCGCCGTGCGCAGTTACGGCGTACAGGTCGACGTGATCCCACCGAGTGCTGACCTCTCCGGGTACGCGGCCGTCGTCGCGCCCGCACTCCACCTCGTTACCGAAGGTCTCGCCGACAAGCTGAGCGACTACGTCGCCGACGGTGGGGAGCTCCTCTTCGGGCCCCGAACCGGCGTGAAGGACGCGGAAAACAAGCTCCGGCCGGCACCCCAACCCGGCCCGCTAGCTGATCTCGTCGGTGCGGACATCGACCAGCACGAGTCGCTGCCGCGACGCCTCCAAACCGCGGTCCAGCGAGTCGACAGCCCCACTGACAGCGGTGTCGATGAAGACGTGATTCAGGCCGTTCAGTTTCGGACCTGGGCCGAATGGCTCGTTCCCAACGCTGCTGAACCCATGTATGTGTACGACGTCGATGGTCCGGCGAACGGTCGGCCGGCAGTCGTCACCAATGTGGTCGGTGACGGCCAGGTCACCTACTGCGGGGTCTGGCCCGGGGCTGACTTGGCAGATACGCTCGCGTCAGACTTGCTCGAACGCGCGGATGTCCGACGCGCCGATCAGCTTCCAGACGGCGTCCGAGTCGGGTCCCGCGGCGGCTATACGTGGGTGACGAACTTCACGAGCGATCGGCTTCAGTTGCCGGGAATCGATCCAGACTCGCTCGTAGTGGACGACACCAACCGGGACAACGTCGACGTGGCACTCGACGGCGACTCATCAGCAGACGGCAGCTTTGTGGGACCGTACGGAGTCGCCGTCATCGAGGGAGACCGTGTCGATGGACTACAGGTCGCTAAGCCGTAGTTGAGCACGTCCGTCAGAAGCCCTAGTGGTTGTGGCCGTCGGTTATTTCGACCGTTCCCGTGTCCGGTAGTTCGGGAGCGTGTCGTCCTGCATCACTGCGCCGCGTCCGCCGTCCACGAGCAGGGCGGCCCCCGTAATGAACGCGGCGTCCTCGCTCGCGAGGAACGAGACGGCCCCGGCGACATCGGCCGGTGTGCCGATCCGACCGGTCGGATGGATCGACTCGACCTCCTCGAACCGCCCCTCCGGGAGCTCCTCGCGGGTTCGCTCGATCTCCACCCAGCCGGGAACGACCGTGTTCACCCGGACGCGTGGACCGAAGTCCACGGCCAGCGACCGCGTCATGCCGTTGATGCCCGCCTTCACCGCGTTGTACGGGAAGTGAGCGGGCATCGTCGCGTACGCGTGGTTCGACGAGACGTTCACGATTGCCCCGCGGTCCATGTGCGCGAGGGCTGCTCGTGCGGCGAGCCAGTACGCTCGGAAGTCCGTCTCCACGACGAACTCCCAGTCGTCGAGCGTCGCCTCGTCGGCGGCCGTCTCCGTCTGCACGCCAGCGTTGTTCACGAGCACGTCGACGGACCCGTACCGCTCGGCGGCCGCCTCCGCCAGCGCCGCCACGTCGTCCGGGTCGCGCATGTCAGCGCGGACGAAGGTCGCGTCGCCGGTCCGCGAGCCGTCGGTCGACTCGTCCGCGGTCCGATCCGCGATCCGGTCGACGACGGCCTCGCCGGCCTCGACGGTGCGACCGCTGACGACGACGTTCGCCCCCTCGTCGGCGAGCCGTTCCGCGATTCCGGCGCCGATCCCGCGCGTCGACCCGGTGACGATCGCGGTCTCGCCGGCGAACCGGCCGGACACCGCGTGCTCGGTCGGGGACTCGTGTCGGCGTGTCATAGTTCGCCTCCGTGTCGGCGCGTTCGAGTTCTCATCCGGCTCACCACTCCGCGACGGAGCCGTCGTCGTGCCGCCAAACGGGGTTGTGCCAATCGACGTCGCCGCGCTGTTCGCGGACGTACTCCTCGTCGATCTCGATCCCGAGGCCGTCTCCCTCGGGGATGTCGACGAAGCCGTCGCGGTACTCGAACACCGTCGGATCGGCGAGATAGTCCAACACGTCGCTCGTTTCATTATAATGAATGTCGAGCGACTGCTCTTGGATCAGCGCATTCGGCGTGCACGCGTCAACCTGAATGCAAGACGCGAGTGCGATCGGTCCGAGCGGACAGTGGGGCGCGATCGACACGTCGTACGCCTCGGCCATGGACGCGATCTTCTTCATTTCCGTGATCCCGCCCGCGTGCGAGACATCCGGCTGGATCAGGTCCACGGCGTCCGTCTCGAACACCTCTTTGAAATCCCACCGCGAGTACATTCGCTCGCCGGTTGCGATCGGGATCGTCGTCGACTGCCGGATACCCGAGAGCGCATCGTTGTGCTCAGGTAACACCGGTTCCTCAATAAACATCGGGTCGTACGGCTCAAGCGCGGCCGCAAGCCGCCGAACCATCGGTTTCGACACACGCCCGTGGAAATCGACTCCGATGTCGACCTCGTCGCCGACCGACTCCCGAACAGCCGCGATCCGGTCGACCGCGTCGTCCACGGTCGCTGGGGTATCGATAGGCCGTAGCTCCGCGGTCGCGTTCATTTTTAGCGCCGTGAATCCTGCATCGACCTTCTCTTGAGCGGCGTCACCGACATCAGCCGGTCGGTCCCCGCCGATCCACTGATACACGCGGATCCGGTTCCGTGCGCGACCGCCGAGCAGCTCGTGGACGGGCGCGCCGAACTGTTTCCCTTTGAGGTCCCATAACGCCTGGTCGACGCCGGCGATCGCGCTCATCAGCACGGGGCCGCCGCGATAGAATCCGCCACGGTACATCGCCTGCCAGTGATCTTCGATCCGTGTCGGATCCTCGCCGAGTAGGTAGTTGTCGAGCAGCTCCTCGACCGCGGCGACGACCGTGTGAGACCGCCCCTCCACGATCGGCTCTCCCCAGCCGACGGTGCCATCGCTCGTCGTCAGCTTCAGGAATAACCAGCGGGGCGGTACTTCGAACAGCTCGTAGTCGGTGATGTACATGGTAGGTTAGTCAGTCTTCAGTTGTCCCGACGACTGCTGAGTCGACGGTGTCCGTCTTGGTCTTAAGCGCGTCGCCGGTCTCGGCGTTGAACAGGTAGAGCGCCGCTTCCTTGAAGTCGAACGGGACGTGCGTGCCCTCCGTCGGCCGGACCGCCGGTGCGACGCGGGCGGTGAGTTCGTGGCCGGCCATCTCCATGTAGAGGAAGTTCTCGTTCCCCATCGGCTCGACGACCGTCACGTCGGCGGTGTTCTGCCCCGCCTCGACGACGGTGATGTCCTCAGGTCGGACGCCGACGCTGACGCGGTCGTGCCCCGCGACCGGTTCGGGGTTGGCGAGCTCGTACGTGAACCCGCCGGGGCCCCGAAGGGTCGCGCCGTCGACGTCGGCGATAAAGAGGTTGATACTCGGCGAGCCGATGAAGTCCGCGACGAACTGATTCACGGGCGAGCGGTACACGTCCTCAGGCGCGCCGACCTGTTGGAGCACGCCGCCGTCCATCACGGCGATCCGGTCGCCCATGGCCATCGCCTCCGTCTGGTCGTGCGTGACGTACACCGTCGTGACGTCGAGATCGGCTTGGAGCTCCTGCAGTTCGGTCCGCATGTCCGACCGGAGCTTCGCGTCGAGGTTACTGAGCGGCTCGTCCATCAGGAACACAGATGGCTCCCGAACGATCGCCCGTCCGAGTGCCACGCGCTGCTGTTGCCCACCGGAGAGCGACTTCGGCTTCTCGTTGAGCAGTTCGCTGATACCGAGCATCTCGGCGACGTTCTCGACCTTCTGTTCGATCTCGTCACCGGTCAGCTTCGTCGAGAGCTTCAGCCCGAAGCCGATGTTGCCCCGGACGGTCATGTGCGGGTACAGCGCGTAATTCTGGAACACCATGGCCACGTCACGTTCGCTGGCCCGGCGGTCCGTGACGTCTACGTCGCCGAACCGTATCGAGCCGTCCGTCACGTCCTCAAGGCCCGCGAGACAGCGGAGCGTCGTCGACTTCCCGCAGCCGGACGGCCCGACCAAGACGAGGAACTCGCCGTGGTCGATCTCGACGGAGAGGTCCTTCACCGCGACCACGTTCTCAGTTCCGGAGTCGTACACTTTATCGAGCTCAGAGATGTTGATTCCTGACATTGGTTACTCCTTGAGCGACCCCGCGAGGATGCCGCTAACGAACTGTTTCTGCAGCAGTAAGAACAACACGACCATCGGGACGATAGCGAGCGTCGCCGCCACCATGATCTGATCGTAGTAGATACGCTGGAAGCCGGTCAGCTGTGCCAACCCGATCGGGATCGTGTACATGTCCGCGCTCTCGAGGATCACGAGTGGATACAAGAACAAGTCCCATTGGAACAGGAACAGGATGATCGCCAGCGCGGCCAGCGACGACCGCATCGTCGGGAGCGCGATCCGGTAGAATATCTGGATCTCCGTCGCCCCGTCCATCCGGGCGGACTCCAGCAACGCGTCCGGGATCGATTTCATGTTTTGCCGCATGAGGAAGATTCCGATGGGGTTCGCCGCCCACGGGAGGATTATCGCTCGGAACGTGTTCGTCCAGTCCAGCTGTGCCATCAGCAGGAACAGCGGGATGACGAGGAGCTGGATCGGCAACACGAGCGTCGCTAAGATCGCGTAGAAGATCGGCTCCTTGAACTTGAACTCGTACTTTGCGAACGCGAAGCCGGCCATCGAGCACAACACCAGCGAGAGCAGCGTGTAGATCACCGCGATGAGGACGCTGTTCCGGATCGTCCGGACGAAGTCGAGCCGCTCCTGCAGGGCCGCGAAGTTGTCGAGGAACGCCGTCCCGGGTACCAGCCGCGGCGGAAACTGCAGGAACTGCTCCTGCGGGAGCGTCGCCGCCACCAGCATCCAGTACAGAGGGACCATCATCACCACGACCATTGTGACGACGAAGGCGTACGTGAGGAACTGCCAGACCGCGTCCTTCCGGCGCTGTTCGCGCATCAGTCCTCACCCCCGATCTTGATCTGGACGACAGAGAACACGCTGACGATCACGACGAACACGACCGTGAGCGCGCTCGCGTAGCCCAGGTTGAAGTTAACGAACGCCTGTCGGTAAATGTATTGCACGATAGTGATAGTCGAGTTGGTCGGACCGCCGCCGGTGATCACGTACGGCTCGGCGAACAGCTTGAACGTCCCGATCGTTGAGAGGACGATGACGAACAGGAACACCGGTTTGAGTTGCGGGAGCGTGACGTATCGGAACTTCTCCCACCGGTTCGCACCGTCGATCTCGGCGGCCTCGTACAGCTGCTGCGGGATCGTCTGAAGCCCGGCCAGCAGGATGATCATGTTGTATCCGGTCCACCGCCACGTCACCGCCGCGATGATCGTGTTCCGCGCCCAGAACGCGTCGGTCAGCCACGGGACGGGGCCGAGTCCGACGCCGGCGAGGGCGTAGTTGAGGAATCCCAGCTGTTCGTTGAAAAGCAGCAGGAACACCGTTGAGTACGCCACGAGGTTCGCCGAGACGGGTAACGCGATCGCTGTGCGGAACACTCCTTTAAGCCGCAGAAACGACGCGTTCAGCGCGAGCGCGAGGGCGAGCGCTAGCCCGATCATCAGCGGGACTTGTATCACCAAGATGTACGACGTGTTGAACATCGACTGCCAGAACAGCTCGTTGCTGAGCAGGCGGGCATAGTTCCCGAGCCCGATGAACTCCAGCTGTGCGATCTGCGGGATCTCGAGGTACAACGGGCCGAGGTCGATCCAGAACAGCGACCCCTGTCCGACTCCTCGGTACTCGAAAAACGAGAGGTACAGCGTGTAAAACACCGGGAACGCCAGGAACGCACTGAACAACAGGAAGAACGGCGCGATGAATATGTACGCGACTCGCGGCAGCGTCGGCGTCGCCGCCGTCAGGTCCTGTCTGGCGAAGCGGAACCGGTCCCAGAGCGGTCGCGCCGCTCGCCTCGACCGTCGCGTCGCTCTCCCGACTGCACCGCGAAGACGGCGGCGATATGCCTGCCCGACGCGATCCTCTGTTTCGTCAGAAGTGGCCATGCGATCGACTCCTCCCGGATTACGCGAGGTTCCGATCGGTGTTCTCGGCGACCGTCTCCGCGGCCGCCTGCACGGCCTCTTCGGCCGACTGTTCCCCGTTAATCATACGCTGGAGCTCCGTTTCGATGGCCTGCGACACCTCGGGGGTGTCTTCGGTGAACCGGTAACCGGGAGCCTCCTGTGCGACCTCGGCGAAGAGCGCCCGCGCGGGCTGTCCGTCGTAGAAGTCGAGCTCCTCCTCGAAGACCGGGTCCTCGTAGGTGGTTTCAAGCGCCGGGAAGAGCCCGTACTCGTCGTACATCGCCAGCTGCATCTCCTCGGTCGCCAGCGAGAACTCCAAGTAGTCCCAGCCGCGAGCCTTCTTGTCGTCGGACACCTGGTCGGCTATCATGAGGTTGGAGCCGCCCCAGTTGGACGCTCGCGGGCCGCCCGACTCCAGCGCGGGGATCTTGAACACGCCCCAGTCGCCCGCGGTGTCGGGGAGCTCGGCGCGCAGCGTCCCCTCCATCCACGCCGCCGAGGGGAGCGACGCGATCGTCGCGTCGCCGTAGGCGCTGAACCAAGCGGACGTCCACCCCTCAATGTTAGCCGCGATGTCGGCGTCGTAAATCTCCTTGATGTTGCGAGCCACGCGGAGCGACTTCTCGTTGTGGATGTTCACCTCGCCGCTCTCGAGGAAGGGTTCGCCGGAGAGCTGACGGAACTGGTACCGCCAGACGCCGGAGAGGTCCCCTTCGGGGAGGTTGAGCATGTACTGCTCGTCGGGCAGCTTCTGACCCTCCTCGATGAAGTCCGCCCACGTCTCGATGCCGTCCGGGTCGATATCGTGTTCGTCGTACACCGACCGCCGGTAGTACACCGCCGTCGGGCCGGTGTCCCACGGGAGCGCGTAGATGTCGCCGTCAACGGTGAGCGCCTCCCACTTCCCGGAGATGAAGTCGTCTTTGACACCCGCTTCCTCAATCTCGTCGGAGAGGGGTGCGACGGAGCCCGTGTCGATGAGCGAGGGACCGTCGACCGACTCCAGCATGGAGACCGCCGGCGCGCCGGAGCCCGAAAGCAGGTTCGTCTGAAGCCGGTCTTTCATCGCGGACCGACCGAACTCCTCGACGGCAACCGTTGCGTCGTTCTCGGACTCGTACTCCTCGGAAGTTATCATCAGCGCTCGCGCGGCGACGTCCCACCCCCACACGTTGATCTCCGACGCCATGCCGTTGCCGCTGTCGCTCTCGTCGCTACCGTCACTACCATCGCTGCTGTCGCTACCATCGCTGCCGTCGCTACCGTCGCTGCCATCCCCTCCACTTTCGGGATCGCCGGTTCCGATGCACCCTGCGAGTCCCGCGAGCCCCGCGATTCCCGCGCCTTTCATGAGTCGACGTCGCCCGTATTGTGCGTAGTTTGGTTTGTTAGTCATGATCGTACCTGACTATCCGTTCCTCATGCTACAGCTATATAAAATTACTGGACATTTGTCCTAAAAACAGCTCAGAACCGCATTATTTGTGTTTTCATAAGCTGAACAGAGCCCAGTTATATACGTTTTTTCAAATTTATGCCGCGTCCGCCTAGTATTGCGGGTATAATATATTTAATTTATAAATTTTATACCCAATATTATATTCTGATCCACGACTGTGTTCTCCTATACTAAACAAGTGTTATACCGCTGTCTCCCATACCACTCTCAGAAACGATGGGAGACCCGGACACCATCTCCGTTCAGGCGACGGCAACGTCCCTGCAGATCGTCGAGGAACTATACGAGCGTAACGGCGCCGGAGTCACCGAATTAGCCGACGCGATGGATGTCTCGAAAAGCGCGGTTCACAACCACCTCTCGACGCTCTGTACGCTCGGCTACGTGAAGAACATCGAGGGGACCTACGAGCTCACCCATCGGTTCCTGCGGATCGGGTTCGGGACGAGAGAACGGAATACCGTCTATCAGGCGGCACAAAGCGAGATACGAAAACTGGCGCAGAACACAAACGCGGTCGCGAACCTCGTGGTTCCGGAAGAAGCGGACGCCATTTACTTACACCGGATCGGTAATGACGACCATCCAATCGCAGTAGGGGGGAGCGTCCGACTCCACGGGGCCGCGGCGGGCAAGGCAATTCTCGCGTTCCGGTCAGCGGACGCAGTTGACGAGTACGTCAACCGCTATGGGCTCGATAGAAAGACTGACCGGACCGTGACGGACCCGGCGACGCTTCGCTCCGAACTCCGGTCGATCAGGGACCGAAAAATCGCGTTCGATCGCGGCGAGCTCGACGCGAACTGGCAGTGCGTCGCCTCTCCTATCGTCGTCAACGGCGATCCTGTGGGCGCAGTCACCGTCTCCGGGCCGTCTGACGAGATGCAGGGGAAACGGCTCGAGGAAGACACGGCCGGGCTCGTTTCCAGTGCCGCGAAAACAATCGAACTCGAACTATTGTGACGCGCACGATCATCCTCGACACGGTTTGATTTAATACTCCTCCGAGGGAGGGCCTCACCATGCAAACTGACCGACTAGACCGAATCACGGACAGCGGAGTAATTGCAATCCTCCGGGACGTAGACACAGACGACGCCGGGGCGGTCGCGGATGCCGTTGTCGACGGCGGCGTGACGGCGCTTGAGGTCACGGTAGACTCGCCAAACGCGATGGCATCGATCGAGCTGATATCGGATCGGGTCGAGGACGTGCTGGTCGGCGCGGGCACCGTGCTCGACGCGGAGACAGCGCGTGCGGCACAGCTCGCCGGCGCGGAGTTCCTCGTGACGCCGACGGTGAACCGTGACGTCATCCGAACGGCGAACAGCTACGGAACGCCGATCGTGGTGGGCGCTTACACGCCGACTGAGGTGCTTGAAGCCTACCAAGGCGGCGCCGACGCGGTGAAGGTATTTCCCGCAAAGACTGGGGGACCAGATCACGTCGCAGCGATCGGCGGCCCCCTCTCGCAGATCCCCCTCGTCCCGACCGGCGGCGTCGGTGCGGAGAACGCGGGTGCCTACATCCAGGCCGGTGCAGTCGCGGTCGGTGTCGGTAGTTCAATCGTTGACCACAATGCAATTGCCGACGATTCGTACGGTCGGGTTGCGGCAAACGCCCAATCGGTCGTCGAGGCTGTCTCGGCAACTCGGGATTGACCGGATTTGGTCACCACAGCCTACTTATTCGACGCTGTCACGGACTATCTGTTGGGTAAGAAAGGGTGACCCACCGCAAGTATTGTCATCACTTAAACTACCTCTATCGAACCACTCGGCAATAGCGTTCATCACAGATCCCACCGTTAACTACACGACCCTACAGATAGGCAAGGAGAAAGCCCACGGGTTTAGCCGTGGGGTGAATCCGACAACTACAGTAGCATGTGCGAACTACGTTGTTGCTGGATATTCAACTCTCCAATTCATCCAACCCTGCCTCTAGCACTTCGGTGTATGCCTCTGAGAGTCCTGGTTACTGTAGAGAACTGTCGGATTCATCCCCGCGTTGAAGCGCGAGGCTTTCTCCTTGATTCTCCGTAACGGGAAGGTCTCCCCCAGTCTTTTACATAGCCCCAGCTGTCGTACATCGCCTCGCCGCTCCCGTAGCCAACGGTCACGCCGTCAGTCTGCGTCCAGCCCGCTGGGGGTGTTCCGCTTCGCCTTCGAGCACCCCGTGGACGGCGTATCGGAGGTCCTCGTGGGCTTGGTTGTCAGTCGTTCGGGCGACTTGGTCGTGTTGCTCAACAACGTACTCGGCTTGTTCGAGGACTGTCGTTTGGGCTCGTGGGCTGGACCATCATTGCGCTCTTCTTTGATGGTTCGTGGTCGATGGTCGGGTAAACTGCTGTGGAAACAGTTCTTTCGCTTGTTACGGCCTCTGTAGCAGCCATGATCTTGGAATACTTCGGAATCGACCTCGGTGAGTGGGAATCTACTCTCCTGCTTCGTACTCACCTGCATCCCAGCTCCGGCCGTTAATAGTCTCGTTAAGCGCTCGCCGATCTGCTTCGTCGAAGTATTCCGGATGCCGTGGATTAATTCTCGGTGTAGGGCTCTTTCCGAACAGAATCGATCTTTTCCACCGGACGAGCATTCCCATCTTAAGTTCGACAAGTATCATCTGTAACTGGATCTGAACCTGTTTTTTTCTTTCTGACGGCATTCCCCCAGGTCCAGTTGAGACATCAAAGCCAGGAGCGAGTACCCAATAGTCGACGTCGAACTCCTCGTAGGTGTAGGAGCGATAGTTCAGTAGCTGTGCGATCCCCTCAGAAATTGGCCCGCCCTGTCGTTTAGGCGTCCGTTTGACCTCGATCCCAATACATCCGACAGACGGGTGCTCTGCGAAGATATCAACCCGGCCATTTCGATTGTCATCCCACACTTCTGTCGAAACGTCCCAGTCGTACTTCTCAAGCAGTTTCACGAGGTGTTTCCGATACCCTGTCTCATACTCGTAATTCACAATATTCAGACGGGGGAATCCGTCCACAAGGGCGTCTTGGTGATAATCTCTATTCTCCCAGTCGAATTCGTCCGTAGTCGATCGGGCCATTGTGTGTCGTGAGTTGTCTTCGCGGCAATCGGTGTGCGAGCGATGCATCTGGTAGACTGCTTGCTGTGTCGCGAGTCCACTCCCGCCTATTCCGTTGCTGGAGAATCTGCCTGGAATCGCTACCTCCACAAGGTAGCCGGCGGCCTCTTTTGTGGCCTGCCTGAGGCTCGGAACCGATGCAGCGTTGGCTGCCCTGCCGTCGCCGTCCGGATCTCGGCTGATCGAGTGGGACCGCTTCTGAACTGTCTTGTCAGTTGGACATCTCCCCTCACCGCCCTGTTTGGATCGCCGCGGCTGTCTCCAGCAGTTGAAGCGACACGCGCGGTGGTCAGGCGAGCCCGTAGAGGGTGGCGTGAGCGCTCCGTCCTCTGGCCCGCACTAGCCGCCTCCGTCTGTGTGACGGCGTACCACTTCCGGTGTCCGCCCACCGTTGTCGGCCGAACACGGGGGAGATCGCTGACAGCCCCAATACGGCGGTCGTAGCTACTGGCCGAGATGTCGGCGCGCTCGATGAGTTCCTGCCGACCACGCGGCTCAGACGCGTTGAGTAGCGTCGCGTACAGCTTCGTCGACGTCGGTGCGAGGTCAGGGCGGAAGCGACTGGTCGGCAGCGTTGTCGCCGCCCTGATCACTGCCGGCTCCCACTCCTGTTGGCGTGGGTCATCGAGTGCTCGCACCAAACAGGTGACCGCGTCGTACGGACTCGCTCGGTGTGGCACTTCGCGGCCGAACGATCGGAGGCAGAACCGAGTGAGCTCGCGTCGAACACGCGGCGTCCACCCGGTGTCGTACTCCACGGCGAGTTCGTCGACGATCCGGCGGAGCGACGCGTATGTCGTCCCGTCGCGAACGGGCACGGTTAGCGTCGGTGCCTGTTCGCTTCCGGTGGCGATCGCCTCGCGGAGGGTGTCGAGTTCCGCGGCAAGCGCCTCGGTAATGGCTGTCTGGAGCGTTGTCGCCGTCGGTCCGGCGAGCACCCACGACGCTGTTAGCTCCATCGAAGCACCTGTCTCGATGTCGTACGGCAACCGTCGCTTGAGCTTCGCCGGACGCTCTTCGAACAACATCCGGTAGCCTGAGTGAACGCCGTACACCGACTGTTTCGGCACCGTATACCGAATGAAGTCACAAAGATTGTCTCGCTTCGTTTCGCTTTGGGCGAGCGTCTCGGTGTCCGGCAGCCGGACCGTCAGAGTTAGATCCGCGCCAGCAGCGTGATACAGCTGAGTCGCCGTCGCGATGAGCCCGTGGAGGTCTTCGAATAACTCACCACGGGCCGCACTATCGGAACTCTCGGTGAGCGCACTGAGGCGGGCCAAATGCGTCTCTCGGACGCTCTCGATCCGGTCACGCCAGTTCTCGTACACCTCCTCGTGTTCGCTGAACCAGCCGACTTGCTGGCCGCGACGCAGAGTCCGGCCGGGTGAACCGGTGTGTCCGCCGGACCCACCGTGGATGTTCGCGAACGTCTCACCGAGTCGCGTTGGTGTGAGGACCTCCGACAGGGCCGTGTCGCTGAGTAAGACACCCGCGAGACGTCCCAGTGTGGCGAGTGGACCGCCCCACTGGACGATGGCGAGACACTCGCCGTCGAGGTGACTGAAGTAGCTCACTCGACCGTCGTCAAACGGTTCAACCGGGTCATCAACGAGCGTAACCGCTCCAGTCTCCGCCGGGACGGTGAACCTTTGGTGGATCGACGCCGCGTCGTGGGTGTCGATCCGCTGGACGTAGCCCTCGTCGCCGTCGCCGGTCGCCGCAAGCCACGATTCGACCGTGGTCGGTTCGGTCCCCAATGCCCCTCGCGGGGGCGACACTGTACTTGGTGAATCGTGAGTGGTCGCGGTAAGACTGTGTGCCAACTGGGTCTGGTCCGGGTGGTGGAGCTCACAATCCGGCGTGAGACACTTACTGACGGCCGTCTCCCCGAGGTCGGTGAGCCGAACCGTGTTGTGCTCTCGACGCCGGTCGATCGCAACTAACCCTCGCGACTCCAAGTCGATGACGTACCGACCGATCGTCCCGCGCTCGATCGCGAGTTCGGGATCGGCTTCGAGCTCGGCGTACGTCAGACCACTCTCGGTGGGTAACGCGGCGAGTAACTGCCGTTTCCCGGGTGCGGACGCGAGTCCATCGAGAGCGATCCACGCCAATTGTGTGATGTCGGTGGGTGCAGCTGGTTCATCGGAACTGCGGTGTCCCTGTTGGGGGGACCGGTCCCGGCTGTCAGTAAGACCGAGATGGACTTCGGTCCACCGCGGGTACCGGTGAGTGAGTTCGTGCTGGAGTGCCGGCGAGGCGAGAACCCGGACGTCGAACCCGTCTGCGAGGACGGCGATCGCCGCGAGTGCACGGACCCCAGTCCGACGGTCGGCCAGTTCGGTCCATGCTGGCCCATCGAGGACCAACGTAATCGCTCGTGGGGTGGGATCGAACTCGCGATGGAGCGCGACCGGCCCCTTCGCGAGCGCCCCGAGTCCGGCGTTGACGGCGCCGCGTCCCGTCCCGATTGCTTCGACCGTTTCGACTAACGATTCGTGACGCCGCTCGTGATACGTCGACTCGGCGGTCGAATTCGTGTCGGTTACGGCGAGCTCGGTAATCGCCTGCGTGTATGCGACCGCCTCCGCGGTCGCGTCGTCCCACGTGTCGTTGAGGGAGTTCCACGCCGGGAGCGTCGCATCGAGTATCGATGAGCTCGCACGCCACGCGTCGGTGTGCTTTGTCTGTGCGCGTACCGTCTCGATGCTTCCCTCGCGAAGCTGTTCGAGGACATCTGGCACCCACTCGGTCATCCGCGGCGAGACCGCGGCACAGCGGATACCAGTCGCCTCATCGCTAGCGGGTGGACGCACGAGACGGACGCCACACTCGCGGCCCTGTCCGGTGGATTGTGGACGCGGCACTCGGGAGTGATCGTTGGCTGGCATCACTCGGATGGCTCCCAACAGTTGACCACCGCGATGAGCCGCCGGAGTAGCTGCCGGATGTACCGCCGTAGCGTTCGCGAGTCTGGATCGACACCGCGGGCAGTCCGGAGTGCGGCCGCAATCTTGGGGTGGCAAGTCTCCTCGATCGCCATCGTGGCCTGCAACAGGGCCGCGTTGACAGCGCCCGGATTGTGAGCGTCGCTCGCAGTGAGGGCACGACGAAGGTGCGCGATCGTCGCGCGCACGGTGTCCACGTCTACTGCTTGCTTCGGCGTGGGTGGGTGTGGACGATGGCGGCCGGTCGTCGTGTTCCGACGGTCGTCGACGAAGTGTGGCGGCGACATCAGTCGTCACCCTCCACCGTTGGTTGATGGCCACCGACGGTCACCTGTGTCCGGGCTGTCCGGCGCTGTTGCCGCTGGGTCGCCGTCGGCACGACCTGCTCGGCGAGTGGTGTCTCGGGCGGCAGCCAGCGGATCGTCGTCGTCGCTGGCGCGCTCACGCCCACGGGGACCGGGTCGATGAGAATCGGCCACGTCGATTGGGTCGCCGCGTCAGAGGCGACACCGATGCGCCCGGTGACCATCAGTTCGTGGACACCGAGGGTGAACACCTCTTGCTGGCGATGTTCGGCGTGTGCGCACACACAGTGGCCGACCTCGTAGATCCGCTGTTCGGCCGGCTTGTGGACGTACGCGACGACGTCATCGCCTTCGATGAACGACCGACCGCAGTGTTGGCACGTCCTCGACGTGGCTGCGAGCGAGAGCTGATCGAGATCCGTGATGATGTCGCCCGCGGGGGTCCTCGCTGCGGGCGCGGTGGCGTGCTGCTCGCTGTCCCGACTCATGGTCCCCGATTCACGCGGGCGAGTGAGTGGCCGCAGCACCAGCCACAGCGCGGGCAGACCCAGCCGTTGACGAACCGGTTGACGAGCCGGTCGCACTGGCGGCATCGCCAGAGTTTCTTCATCACGCGTGGCCCTCCACCGCTTGTCGGACGGTCACGTCGTCGAGGTCACCCGTGAGGGTCTCGCGGGCGTCGAATCGGATAGACGACGGTCGCGTGCGGCTCACGCCGTCTCACCTCTCGCCTGCCATGCGCGGCGCGCTTCCAGGGCGCGTCGGGCCGACTCGGTGAGGCGGTACTCGTTGGTGCGCTTGTCGCGCGCCCGCTTGGCGACGAGGTCGCACTCGACGAGCTCGTCGAGGTTCTGGTAGAGGCGGCTGTGGTTGAGTTCATCGCCGTAGTAGCCGGCGAGTTCCGCCTTCAGCGAGAGTCCCTTGCGGGCGTCGTCGTGGGAGAGCGCCCACAGGAGATCGCGCTGGAAGGCGGTGAGACCGGCGAGGGTGTCGCCTGTGCCGGTCCCGCTCTCACCGGTGTCGACGCTACTCATCGCGCACCTCCCGCACGTCGCTGCAGAGGTCGCCGAACGCGTCAGCGCACTCTCTGCAGAGCGCGCCGCCGAACGCCGCGTCGTAGCCGTCAGCCGGCGCTTCGCAGAGACCGCAGCCGTTAGTTCGTCCGCTCGGTTCGCCGGTCGTCGCGCAGGGCTTAAGCCCCGCAGTTGCCATCATCAGCATGGTTCTGTGGTCTCAGCACAGAACCCGACCCGGTCGGGCGCTGGAACGCCGCGACCGGGATTCCTACATTTTCTCACTAGCCGAGGGTTCGTCACTCGGGCTCCGTGGATACACATGAACACTATTGTTACTTGAATGTACTGGTAGTGTTTAGAGTCACTATTCGGTCTTATATTAAATATGGGTGCGCCAATGTATTATATGAGATATGCGGGAGAGTGGATGTCTGCTGCTGACGATCGGATTCTAGAGTATCTGTCCGAACACGAATCCGGCTCTCCGACGAAAATGAAGAAGGAAGGTCCGATTCGATACTCACGTGTTCAGGTTCATCGGCGGTGTAAGAAGTTAGCAGAGAAGGGGTTAGTCAAAGATCTCGGAAACGGCGTCTACATGATCACCGACGATGGCGAGGCATACCTCGACGGTCGGCTCGACACCGAGAACTGGACCCACATCGATGACGAGAGTGATGCCGTCGAGGCACAGGATCCTCCGGATGGCGAGGCCTCGAACGGAGGCGCGACCTGAATGCGGGACTCCGTCCCGTGGATGGGCGGTCTCCACGAGCGGATTTTGGAGCGACTCGCTGACGACGGTGCTGCTGACACGTGGGAGATCGCGTTCGACATTCGCGGGCGAGTCAGTCAGAGCCGGGTGAGTGACCGGTGCGAGGTTCTAGCGGATGCCGAGCTCGTCGAGCAATACGAGCGCGAGATTGTCGACAGTCGCTACGAGATCTACTGGTCGATCACGACATGGGGAGAGTTGTTTTTAGGCGAAGATGTCGACCCGAGTCTTGACGTGCCGGTTCCGAGTCCGCGGCCGCCGCATGCTACTAGGCCAAGTAGGTGGGCTGGGTTTCGGTGATATCGCAGATACTAGGTCTACTTGAGTGAGTGTTTTTAGGCAGACTGCTTAACGGAAAATTATATCTGACAGGTAAACATTCTAGATATTATGTCTTTCACCGAGGACGATGAATTCTCATACAGCGGTCGGTTGGTATTTAATGGGATTCATACGACTGAGGTTCTAGACGCGGAGTTTGATTTTGAAGAGGTCGTTGACCGCGAGCTAGAAGACTTTAGCCCCGGTACGTTTGATTCTCCCGGAAGAGGCTATCAGACAATCCCTTTCGTCCAATACCTCCGAGAGAACCCAGAGGTGCGTGGCGAACTATCTGATCTCTGTAGCGACATACGAACACTCCGATACTTGGAAGAAAGGTGGGAACAAAGTGAGGTCGATATCGACGGAGACACTGAGATGCGTCCCGCTCGAACCGGGTATATCAATTTTGACGCTTATTGGAACCGGCCTGAATTTCTGTTCATCCGAGGAGACAAAACCAACGCAGAAACAGCGAAGCAACTGTTGTCTAATACCCTTGAGGACTATCTTGAGATACGCGAAGTCACCTTTTCACCTGATTTTCTACTCTGGCTATTTTCGAGAGAAAAGAACAATCAAGACTTACCTGGAAACCTGTCGATCAGCATGCTGACCGATGCCCGAATCGAAGGTGACGAACCTGACCTTTTCGGGCGAGAGGGACGGGTATCAGACTCCACGGACGTAACGAAGTCGATTCCCGTCCTACAAGGAATCTTGCGCCAGATGGGTGTTGTCCAACTTGAAGGCGTATTCAATTTGTCCGGCTTCTTTGTACGAGCGCGTATCTCTTCTGAGGGTCGAGTCCACATATTGGCGGATCATGCTATCCAAGGATCACCAGATATCGAACGTGCTGCGATATCGATAGCGTTCCTCCAGAAGTTTGTCTCACTCTACGAAAATTGGCTTGAAGAGGATGGTGAGAATAAGTATCCTCCTGAACAGTTCTTTGTGGATATTTACGAAGAGTGTAACCGACAGGGTGTAGAAATTCAGTACTCGATAGACGACGTAATCGAGGAATATCGTCAGAAGGGAGGGCCGGAAGAGTACCAGCAATATCAGACAGGACTAGCCGAATTCAACTAGTGTCACACAGGATTGTGGACCAGCGAACGTTGATTTTCACTTTCAGTATGGAATCATGGACTCTTTGTGTTAAGGAGATAGAATAAGAGCATATGAGCGTAACCAACCTCCGTCGCTCAGGGTCACTCGATTCTGAGTGGCTAGAATCTATTGAGGAGGATGGTTACAATGGTGTCGAGAT
Source organism: Halorubrum sp. Ib24 (assembly GCF_002252745.1). Taxonomy (NCBI): domain Archaea; kingdom Methanobacteriati; phylum Methanobacteriota; class Halobacteria; order Halobacteriales; family Haloferacaceae; genus Halorubrum; species Halorubrum sp. Ib24. Next base: position 20,081 of record NZ_NHOX01000015.1, read on the forward strand.
CGACGACGTCAACAGGGACTTTGCCCCTATAATCGATGCTCACCCGTACCCGAATCAGGTCATTATAACTGGGAATATAAATTACAGAGAGGAATCAGATTACACCCAAGGTAGGGATATCTCTGTTGAGTTTGAACTGCGAACAGGGTCACGCCTTCTCATCTTTGAGTATGAGTCCGATATTCCCTCTCTCAGCCCTGTAACAGAGCAGTTTCTGGAAATCACTGATAACAGTCCGAAAATATATCATAACCTCCACGCTCCAGAAGACTCGCTATGGGACTTTTTACTTGCCTCCGATCGAGTCGTGGACATCACAGTTCTCGATGGAGGTAGAGAGGCCTCGTACAGGGAGGTAGAAGACATCCCAACACAGGATGTTATCGGAGAGTATTCTATTGAGAGCGCTAGTGTTGGATTCCAATATGAGGAAGAGAGCATTCTTGTTACCTATCAAAACGGCAATCTACAAATTGAATCAGATCACGAAAGAGCACGCGAGTACATTGTTGAGCTATTTGAGCGGGAAGTTTTAGGCCCGAATTGACATTATGGCCTCCGGCGACCCCTCTTATTTTGACTCAACAATAATCGTCGCTGAGGGGTTCCTCACAGAGTACAAGGACAGTACAGCTAATTTTGTCGCAATCACACTTGCCACACTCGTATTTTGGTCATCAGACATACCGACAAACAATCGGATAGTCAATTTTCTGCGTGCTGTTGCGGTCTTCGTAGTCGGTATCTCCTTGGCTTATACATACTGGACAGGGAGACCGTTTGGAGTCACGCTTGACTGGACGCCAACACACTACTCCGATGGAAGCCGGGTCCCCGATAAGATGTCTGAAAGTAGGGGAAATGCGCTCATACAAGATGAGAATCTCTTAATCCACGGTGAAATACAGTTCTCAAAGTTCATTTCGAACTTCTCTCTTGATTTTTCATCTTCATCAGACATAACCGTGGAATTAGAAAACAAACCACGCAGGGAACATGAGTATGATCCCGACGAGGCGGTACTCTCCTGTGAAAATATGAGCGAGCGAAGTTTCCCTATAAAACTCCGCATCTACCCTGACAGAGCCGTGGAGCAGGCTGGTCGATATCACGAATTATCTTTTATCGATGAAAAGTCGGATTCTACCATCGAACAAGTGGATGTAATTGATGTTAGGATGTGAGAATCGGTTTCTCGGTTCATTTCACAGGTCTCCTAAGAGAGACATTGCCCGGAAGCACGACATCACACCTTCCGATGGACAGCTACTCTCTGACCGCCTCCTCAACGATCTCGACCTCCTCGTCGGTCAGCCCGTACAGCTCGTAGACGATTTCGTCGATGAGCTTGTCCGTCTGCTCGATCTTGGCGTCGAGCTCCTCGGCGCGCTCCTTCGTCTCCAAGTAGTTCTCCAGATCGTCGGCCACGTCGTCGACGTCCGGCAACTCGATCGCCTTCAGCCGATCGACGAGCGAATTCGTCTTCGTCGCCGTCTCACGGAAGTTCTCGAAGCCACCCGCCTCGTCGACGGCGACCGGAACGAAGTGCTCGATCAGGTCCGCCTCCCGCTCCGTGAGGTCCGTGATCCGGAACGCCGGCAGGTACTCCGTCACCGTGTAGCCCCACTGGTCCGTTTCGCGGGGTCGCCCGTCAGACGAGGGCCGGGGCGACGCCGAGGATGGCGGTTCCGAGAAGGACCGCGCCGTATCCGGTAGCGACGAAGAATACCGCGCGTCTCGGGTGGTCGACGAGCCCCCGGCGGAGTCCGACAGCCGCGAGGTAGCCAGTCAGCGGCAACAGCTGGAGAGCGTGGAGGCCAACGAAGTGGGCGAGGCGGAGGTCTCCGACGAGCTGCCAGCCGACGATCGGGACCGTCGGCTCCGTCGCCTCGACGACCCGTGACTGGATCGCGATCATCGCCGCTCCTTCGAACGCCCCGACGACGAACCACCCGATGCCGAGGAGGATGCCCGCGGCGAACGCCGGGTGGACATCGAACTCGTTGTTGCGCGCCCGGACCGCCAGCGCTGCGACCGCGACGGTGACGACGACGATTGTGACGCCCATGACTCCCCCGACAACCCCGTCGAGGACCGTCGCCTGATTGAAGTGGGACCCAACGCCCCGCGCGGCCTGTCCGCCGATGAGGGCGATTTCAATGAGGAGACCGACCCCGACGACCCGGGAGACGCGGCGGCGAAAGTCCGGGTCGACCGGGAGGTGGACACCGAGCCAGCCGAGCGTCGCGCACACGAGTGCGATCGAGCCGGCGAACTTCGTCGGCTTGAGCCACGCCGGTTCCCCGTTGACGACCGTTGGGTCGAAGACGATGCCGACGGCGAAGGCACCAAATAGGACAGCGTTGATCGCGGCCACGGCGGACAAAACCGGATCGCGGCGTCGCAGCTCTCGGATCGACGTGGCGATCGTTCGCGCCATTGCCCGCAACTTCGTCCGTCCGCTCGTGGCCGCAGCGGCCGACTCGGAGTTCATACCGTAGTGTTGCCGGGCGATTCATGTGTGCGTGACCCCAACATGTTGGTATCTGCCCGAAGCGGCGGTGACCAGCATGATCGACGCTCGGTTCCGCATTCGCCTCCCGCCGGACCTGTACATCGCCGACCTGTCGGAGGCGTTTCCCGACGCGACCTTTCGCCTCCTCTCCGGCGTCCGCAGCGGCGCCACCGCGAAGGAACTCGGTGAGGTGCTGACTCGGACTCCGGAGTCGGTCGCGGCGGCGTTTCGCGAGCACGATGCGATCGACGCGTACGAGGTGTTGGAACGTACCGACGATCGGCTCCTCACGACGTACGAGACGACCGATGTCGACTTCTACGCCTTCGTCGAAGCCGGAGGGTTCCCGCCCGAGTTTCCGATCGAAGTGCGGAACGGGTTCTACGAGTTCGACTTGACCGGCACTCGCGGGGAGTTCGACCAGCTCCGAAAGACGCTGGAAGCGAGCGGTACCGAGTACGAGCTCCTCTCGAAGGTGAACAAGAAGCGGTCGGACCGACTCCTCACACGCCGACAAGAGGAGCTCCTCGCCGCCGGCCTCAGAGAGGGTTACTTCGAGGTCCCGCGAGGGTGCACGCTGGCGGATCTCGCCGACGTGGTCGGCGTGGACAAGTCGACCGCGAGCGGAATCGTCCGCCGAGCGCAGGCGCGGCTTATTTCGTGGTACCTGACCGACCTAAACGTCGAATGACGAGCGGGTGGGTTCGGTATACTTCTTTGGGCTGATCGAAAGGTAGTGTTCAGATTAGCTGATTCCATGCGAAGGCGAAGGCCCGAAGCCACTCGCCGGCGGTTTCTGCTTCGGCGTTGCTAAAACAGTTTGAGAAACTGGTAGTTCGACGCTTTATCTCTCGAAAGACACGTTCAACACTGTTCCGAGTTCGGTGTTTTTCATATCTGAAATCGGGACTGTGCCGGCGGCAGGCGTCTTTCAGTGAGTGCGAGCCATCGATGAGAAACAGGGGGTCGGAGACATCGTGTTTCTCGCAGAGTTCAGCAACGAACGCGTGAGCAATCATCTTGTTTGTAGTTGGTTCAAGCGTTGAATAGGGTAATTCGCTCGTGTCAGGATCGACAGCGGCATACAGCCAATACTGTTCATCATTGAGTTGGATCACCGTCTCATCAATCGCAAAGTGATCCGGAATCTGTCCAGATTGTGGCTGTAATTCAGCTTTGTGAACCCAGTTGTGAACGGTAGATCGAGCACGATCGACACCAAAAAATGACAATAATATATACTGTATTTGAAAGTGATGATCCAGCCAGATAGAGCTGAATACCGACTTTCATCAGTCGTCTCGGTGCCGCTTCTCGCTCAACAGACGCTAAGTCAATCTGGCGGATACTACCGCTGAGGCGGGTGTTTTCGTGAATGGACCACTCAGAAAACACACCGCCTCACTCTTCATCCTTATCTGAACACCGCCCACGTTGTTTTTAGAGGATTATTATATGTATAAATATCAATAAAAATATGCTCCCCGACGATACAGTTCACGTATGCACGTCCTCCTCCCGTTCGACATCGTTCCGGTGGACAGTCGGGTGCCACAGTCGGCCTTCGGCTTCTCGCCGACCAGCGAACGTGCCGTCAACTACGCCCTCGAAACGTTCGGAACTCACGACCAGTTGGAGGTGACGGCGATCCACCTCTCGGCGGACTCGATCGATCTCGAGGAGAACATCGGCGCAGCGGACATCAGACGACTGGCCGAGGAGTTGGACGTGTCGGTCGAGGTGTCGATCGAGTCGGTGACGGACGTCGGCTCGATGGCCGAGGTCCGCCAACGGATCCTGTCGATCGTCGAGCGGTCGGACATCGATACGGTCGTCATCGGCTACACCGAGGACTCGTTCATCGACTCCGTGTTCTCGGACAGCACGCCACAACAGATCCTCGAACAGGAACACTGTCCGGTGGTTTTCGTACCGTAGCGCCGGTGGTCCCGCGGATCCCGAACCGGACGGGCCGGGTGACGGGCGCCACCGGCTCCGGCGGATTCCCGATCCGCCAAAATACGATGAATAATTATGTAGGTTCAGTAACGACTTCCGACTGTGACGTATCGAATACTCGTCCCCATCGACGCGAACAAGGAGCGTACGGTAGAACAGACGGATTACGTGCGATCACTGCCGATGGACCGCGACGAAGTCGAGGTCAAGGTGATCTACGTCGACGAGGCCGATTACGAGGGCGCACCGCCGAGGGAGTTCGAGGACATCCCGTCGGCGACCACCGCCGTCGAGGAGATCGCCGACGCCGGCTTCCGCTGTGAGGGCGAGAAACTCGAGGGGTTGGTCGCACAGACGATCCTCGAGGCCGCCGAGTCGTTCGACGCCGACGAGATCGTGGTAGCCGGTCGGAAACGGTCGGGCGTTGCGGAAGTCGTGATGGGAAGCGTCACCAGTGACGTCCTCAGGTCGACGGACCGCGCCGTCGTGATCGTCGGGTGAGGTCCGATCCGTGCCCTCGGGATCGGTTTCGGCCGATCGCTGAACGGACGAAATCACGAGCGAAGCCGGACTCCCCTGCCGAGGCGGACGGTCACTCCTCGGCCAACGGCGGTTCCGTGTCGAGTAACGCCGCACTCTCCGTCCAGAGCCGCCGTGCGGCGTCGGGATCCCGGGCGGCGTTCGACGGCGACCGCGGCCGTTGATCCGCGAAGTACCGTCCAGAGACGTCCGCCGTCCGCGGCGAGACGGCGACGAACAGGATCTCCGCGGCGCCGTCGGCGACGGACGTGACCCCGGGAAGCGACTCGAGCCGTTGGAAGAGCCCCGGGAGCGGCCCGGGCAGGAACCGGCTGAAGCCGCTGCCCGGGATCGCGCCGGGATGGATGCTGTTCGACGTCACGTCACGGTCCGCGGCGTCGAGGCGTCTGGCGAGTTCCGACGCGAAGAGGACGTTCGCCAGCTTCGAGTGGCTGTACGCTCGGAAGCCGGTGAACCGGTCATCACCCCGGACCCGCTCCAGGTCCAGCGACGCCCCCTCGTGTGCGCCGGAGGCGGTCGTGACGACGCGAGCGCCCTCGCGGAGGTGGTCGAGCAGTTCGGCCGTGAGCAGGTACGGCGAGAGGTGGTTGACGTGGAACGTGTACTCGATCCCGGCGTCGGTGGTCGCCCCGTTCCTGAAGAGTCCACCGGCGTTGTTGACGAGGAGGTCGATCCCGTCGGTCTCCTCGCGGACGTCGGCCGCGAGTTCCCTGACCGCGTCGACGCTCGCGAAGTCGGCTCGGAGGAAGCCGGCGTCGACCCCGCTTCGAGTGAGCTCGTCGACCACCGCCCTGCCCGCCTCCGCGTCGCGACCGTGAACGATGACGTCGGCGCCGAGCCGGCCGAGCGCCAGTGCCGCCGCGCGACCGATCTCGCTCGTCGACCCGGTGACGACCGCCTGCAGTCCGGTACAGTCGATGTCCGACACACCCGCGCGGCTCTCCGGGAGATCGCTCATACACCCGATAGGGGCTCGACGATGAAAACAACGGCAGTCCGGTGCGGACGGGGCGGGTCGTCGGCCGATCCGGGCCGGGAGGGTGTCAGGGTTAGATGATAGCATTGTGGAAAGCGCAGTGTGGTGAACAGAGCGGCGATCAGTTCGACGCAACTGAGCAGACATAAGCAACGAAAGCACAGTGGTTCCGGTAACCGGCGTGATGAATAGTGCGACAGCAGTCTACGAGGCGATCGAGCAGGGATACGAGCCGTACTTCCTCCATACGTCGTACGGGAAGCGCATTGAAGACAAGGCGTACGAGTGTGCGAAAGCGCTTGCTGAAGAGGCTGACGCGGGTGACTTCCTTCATATCGTAACGGGGCATCTCTCACAGATCGGGACATCGAGTCTGACGGACGAAGAGATGGATGTGGCTGACGCCGATATGGAGAGTGACGAAATTCCGACGTCGTACGTCCCATTCAGAGACGCGAATCTATCGTCGATGGCGACATCGTACGCAGAAGCGACCGGTTCGGAGACGCTGTTTGTCGGCGCGCGTTCGGAGGGTTTCTCCGGGTATCCCGACTGTCGTCCGGCTTTTTTCGACGCCTTTCAGAACGTGATCGATGTCGGGACGAAGCCAGAGACGGAGATAGCGGAGCGTGGCTCGGGACTCGGTGTGCCGTACGAGATGACGTGGTCGTGTTACCGGGACGAGGAGCCTGCGTGTGGGACCTGCGATGCCTGCGCCTTCCGGCTTGAGGCGTTCCGGAACGCCGGGTCTCGCGATCCGGTCGCGTATGCTGAGCGGCCGGAGTTCTCGTAGTTCGTTGCTAGTTGGCTGCGGTTCAGTTCGGGCAGAAAGACCACTCACCAGAGCGTTTCGATACGCCGCTCGATCGCTTCGAACACCGTTGAATAGACATCGAGTGGGTGGAGTGAAGCGAGATCGTAATTTGAGACTTCAGTACCGGTTGGTGGTTCGTGAAAATGGAGTCGGGTGTTGTGTGTGTTTGGATGCCGATCCCAGCGACACTCCCAGTGGGTGTTCTCTCTCCGGGTCTCGACGTAGTGGATGGAAAAATCTCCGGTTGTGAACCATCGAATATCGACTCTGGCGTCAGCGATCGTATCGGGATATCGGTCAGTGTCAAGGGTTGCGGTGAGCAGTCGCGGTTCGTGCGTATTTGGGTCGAACTGGGTGGCAGCAACGAGTTGGTCCGTCGTCAACTGTTTTTCAAGCAGGCGTAACGTTTGTCGATCGGGCGGGCCTGTCGAGTCAGCCGCTGAATCCTCTGGGGGCGGACTCATCTTATGCGGGGATGAGGTGCCCGTCGTTCTGTGAGAGTTGGCGGGCAAGTTCGTATAAGCGAATGTCTCGGATGACCCCCTGCCAGTCGCTTACTGCAGTCATGCGGTCGTGGATCGTCTCGTGGTCTTCGGCATCGAACACCGCAACGGTGGCTGGGTCGGTGGTGCCGAATTCGGCTTCGTACTCCGTCCGTCGCTGTTCAAGCGCTTCGACGCGGTCGATAATCGCATCGACAGAGAGATCGGTGGCGATCCGACTCGCCTCTTGCCATTCGAGATACCCATTATTTCGCTCGTACGTGGCCGGACGGCTGCTACGATCAGCGCGGACAATCCCCATCTCCGCGAGGCGATCGAGGTGTTTTTTCGCTGCGTTCGGGGAGCAGTCTGCGAGTTCTGCAACCCTCGTGTACGTCGTCGGTGACGTGAGACCGAGGGCCACATCGTAGACGCGGCCGAAGGTATCGGTTCCGTCTTGCCACCGTGGCGTCTCTGTCGCTGAGTCAGGAGCCGGATCGAATTCGCTCATGTGCGTCTCTACGGAACGAGTATCAATATATGTTTGTATCACTCAAATATCTGTGAGTCTTGTGTCGGTCGAGTTTTTTGTCGCTCGGAATTGACGCCCGGCAAGGTTTGTGAGTAGCAATGTGTCTCGCTTCCGGGCGTGGCTTGCTGAACTCGACCTCTGTATCGGTCGGATTGTTACTGACACATGTCGGGGTGTTTGTTGATACCGTGCTGAATAGCGCCGCGGGGAAAGCCGTCTTATTGACCGGGCTCGTATCACCGGTGTCGAATGGGGCAACGAACGCTCGGCGGCGACGACCTCACGCGCCTGCGCGAGACGTATCTCCAGCGGGTCACCGGTGCGCTCCCGAAACAGGCGGCCGAAGCGGGCGACTGGCCGATCCACCGCGACCACTGTTTCGCCCGCGTCGTGTTGGACGGCCTGTTCGAGGGGGTCTGGTACGACCACGTCGACGGCACCCCCGCGTACGAGCAGCTGTCGGCCGACGAACTGCGCGCGGCCATCGCGATCGCCGACCGAATGCTCGAAGAAGGCAAGCCCGCCGTGGAGGCGCTGAATCGGCAGTCGCTTCGGTGGCGGGATCACTGACCGGGACCCGAGCGGCGATCGCTCGGCCGGCCGCGCTACTCGCGGACCACGCTGTCGGTCAGCCAGTGCTCGTCGAGTTCGCCGCGTCGGCGTCGCGACAGCCCGAAAGCGTACGTGACCGTGCGGCCGTCGGGGCCGGTCAGCGTGACGCGTTGTACGGCATCATCGCCGTCGCGCTCGACCGGTCCCGTCGTCGCTTCGACGTGGTCGATCATCGGGGCGTATCGCGGGTTGTGCACCATCTGCCGGAAGCGGTCAAACGGGCCCGTCGCCCGTCTGTTCGCCGGCGATGCGAAGTTGTACGCGACGCCGATGCCGGCGTTCGTGAACGGGTCGTCGTTGGTCGCTAGCGCCTCGAGTTGGATCGCGACCACCCGGTCGGCATCGTACGTCGGGTCTGGCGTCGGGAGCCCGGCTATCGGGTACCGGTCGGACATCTGAGTGTCAGATGTAGGGGCGCGAGCGGCATTAATCGTCCGTTGAGACGGCTCTAGGCGTCGCTTGTCCTCGGTCAGACGATCCGAGAGCCGGTTATTCGGCGCCGTGAGCGACGTCGTCGCGGGCCCTCCGCTCGTCCGGGACGGAGCGCCGAAACCACTGTTTCGGCTCGGGAACGACGTCCGTGGTGATTCCGATGAGCAGCGCGAAGTACCCGGCGAGGCCTCCGAGCGTCGCCGCGTGTGGCGCGCCGCTTCGACGGCCAACGGACAGGGTCGCGGCAAGGAGCGCGAGCGGCGAGCCGAAGCGGATCGCCGGATGCCGCCAGAGGCGAGTCGTGCGTTCCGGCCACCGCGCGAACGTGACTTCGACGAACACCGCGACGGCCGCACCGCCGAGAAACGGGACCGGGCGAAGCAACGCTCGCGGCGAACGTCCGTCTCGCCGCCCGGTAATCCAAACGGCGAGTGCGACGAGCGCGGCCGAAGCGGCGTCGGTGTGTCGTGTCGACACGGCACACAGTATGTCACCCCGTCGGATACCGATGTCGGTATGGCGATCGGCCCGCGCCGGTGCCGCGCACCGGAGCCGCTAGTGCCGGTATTGATGCCGCGACCGAGCCCGCAGCCGAATCTATCGCGGCTGGTCGTCGCCGACAGCCGCGAGGACGTGGCGGAGTTCTCGGCTGACTGCGTCTGTGGCGGCGGCGATCGAGTCGAAGGTGTCGCTCCCCGCGTCGCCACATCCGCGTTTGCGGACGAGCCGGACGGCCGCGTCGCTCAGGATGTCGGGACGGACAGCGACTTTCGCCGCGGTACAGGGGCTTTCCTCGTCCGAAAGCCGGTACTCAACGATGCCGCCGGGTTCTTCGTTCCGTTCCCAGTCGCCCGGGGCTGCTGGGAGCCTGTCGACCAGCGCCTGCGGATTGGCCGCCGTCTCGACGCTCGTGGTGGACATACCAGTTGTTGGGTCGTCGCGCACATACCGGTGTCGGCGAGTTCGCCGACCGAGAGCTGCGTTCCGTCCGGCACGTCGGCCTCGGCCGCCCGTGTTTGTCCGCGATGGCTCGGGCGGCGGCGTCGCCGCCGGAGAGCGAGGCGCGTTTCGCAATCGCTTCGCGTCGAAGCTCCCGTGCCGCCTCAGGCCGCCGGTCCTCGTACCGGAACCAGAACTGCTCGCGGCGCGCCTCGAAGCCCACAACCGGGCGCGGATGCGTCTGACCCCTCAGACGAACGCGACCGCTTGGAGCGCGAGCAACGGACGCTCTCGCGCAAACAGCACGGGTCGAACAACGACGAGAAGCAACGGCGTCGAGTCGCGGAGTGTCACGCCGACCTGCGACGGAAGCGCCGCGACTTCTTGCACAGGCTCTCGGCGTACTACGCTCAGGAATTCGAGCTTGTAGCGGTCGAGGACCTGAACGTGGAGGGGATGATGGAAGGTCCGTCGAACAGCCGCAACACTGCGTCTGCCGCGTGGCGAACGTTCCTCTCGTTGCTCGAATACAAGTGCGAGCGTGAAGAAACGCACTTCGTCGCGGTCAACCCGAGAGGGACGACCAAGGAGTGCGCGTCGTGCGGCGTTTCGACCGACAAGCCGTTTTGGGTCCGTGAACACTCCTGTCCGTCCTGTGGGTTTGAGGCGGACAGGGACGCGAGCGCGGCGTGGAACATCCTTTCTCGCGGTCTACAAGATGTAGGAGTGGGACACTCCGAATCAACGTCACCAGAAATCGAGGATTTCTGGTTGGCGAACGATTCGCTCGGCGATTCGTCAACGCCTGTGGAGACTGCGCTCCCTGTGGATACGTTCCTATCTGCAAAGCGCGTCGTGGAAACAGGAGGCCCTTCCGTCAAGGAGCGAACGGCGTCAGCCGTGAGCGAGTAGGGGAGGGTAGTTCACAGACGTCTCCTGTCGGGTCGACATGTTGAGCTGTGCCGTCGGGGAGCTGACGCCGCCCCCGACGAAGAGCGCGACGAGCGCGAGCGTCCGCCAGCGGCGAACATCAATAGGAGTCAGAAACTCCCGTGTGACGCCGAACGCTTCCGCAACGTTTTCGACTGAGCGGAGGGCCATAGGTCGGGATACTCAAACTCCATGGTCAGCCCTTCTGGTGGTGGCTTACGGGGCGTCTCTCACGGACGGTTCGACAGCTGTGTCTCACCGGGGTTTCGAATCGGACGATCCCGTCATTTTATGCGTAGGTCTCGCTGACACGTAGAGTGTGGCCCTCCTCGAAGCCCTCCGAGAGGTCTCGTGGCCTCTCCGTGAGCAACCGACACTGTTCGTGACGACGACATTCAGCAGGTTCGACCGAGCTCTCGTCGGGACGGACGGAAACCCGTCCCGGTCAGGCGCAACGACGACCGACCGCGCCGCTCATGCGATCGACAAGCCGCGTCCCTGCCGTTGATGCTGTACACGGTCGTCGGGAGCGGCTTCATCGCTCTCGGTCTCGCGATCGGCTGGTACGGGATCCGGCCGCTTGCGGTCGTACCGAGTGTCCTCCGTGCCACCGTTCGAGACCCGAGCGAGGTGGCCAGCACCGGCTCCTTCGTCGTGTGCCGCGGCGTTGCGAACGAATCGAGCGAGACCCTTACGACTCCGTTCACGGGATCGCGGAGCCTCGGGTTCGAGTTCGAGGTCACCGAACGGCAACCGTTCGGGATCGGGATCCCGTGGTTTCAAACCCATCTCGATGACGGTATGACGACGCGTCCGTTCACTCTCGACGGTCCGTCCGGGTCTCTCGACGTCGTCCCGTCCGCCAAACGGTTCTCTCTCGATACGGAATCAACAGTCATCACCGTCGGTGCCAGTGAAACGCCACCCGAGCGAATCCAACGGTTCGTCGACGTGCGAGACGATCTCGAACCCGTTGCGAGATGGGCACGGATTATTCCCGGACTCGGGACGCGGCGCTACGTCGAACGTCGGACCGTTCCCGACGAGGAGTATCTTATCGCGGGACACACGGAACGGCAACAGAACGAGGCCGTCCTCACAGGCGATCTTGTCATCACCGATCGCTCCCCGAGACGGTTCGCGTTCTCACGGCTCTGGCGGGCGGTGTTTCCGACGGTGGTCGCGCTGGCGTTCGTCGCTGTCGGAGTCGGAGGTATCGCCCTATGACCGACTGCGGTACGAACCTGACCATCCATCCGTCACAATGACACAGGAGACAGGCGCCATCGAGACGCGTGAATTGACAAAACAGTTCGGGACTGAGATCGCTGTCGACGGGCTCGACCTCGCCGTCGACCCCGGCACGGTGTACGGCTTCCTCGGACCGAACGGGGCCGGAAAAACGACGACGATGCGGATGCTGACGTCGCTGACGCGACCGACTGACGGTGAGGCGTGGATCAACGGAAATCCCGTCTCTGACCGTGATGAAATTCGGGCATCGATCGGCTACCTTCCCGAAGAACCGCCGGTCTTCGACGAACTCACCGGTCGTGAACAGCTCGAGTACTATGGTCGGCTTCGTGACATCCCCGCTACCGAGATGGAGACTCGGATCGCAGACTGGTTGGATCGATTCGGTCTCACGGACGACGCCGACAAGCGAATCGACGATTACTCGAAGGGCATGCGCCAGAAGATCGGGCTGATTCAGGCGCTGTTACACGAGCCCGACGTCGTATTCCTCGACGAACCGACCAGCGGACTCGACCCGCGGGCGGCTCGAACCGTCATCGACGTCATCGCGGACCTGACCGACGACGGCCACACGGTGTTCCTCTCGACGCATATCCTCTCGGTCGTCGAAGAGCTCGCGGATGTCGTCGGCGTCCTCTACGAGGGCGACCTCGTTACCGAGGGCGCACCCGCGGAACTGACGGCGCGGATGGAAGCCGAAGAGGGAACGACGCTTGAGGACGTGTTCCTCTCGGTCACCGCCGAACGCGGCCCGGCAGCTTCCGAATCGGCTCCCGGGAACGCCGGAGACGCGACGGCCCGACAAGACGGACGAGTCGAGGACGACGGACGGATTGAGGACCGATGAGGCGTGCAAAACGGCCCCGGCTCATCGCCTGGACCGAACTCCGACGCCGCTGGCGGACGATGAGGAGGAACACGACGCAGCTGTTGGCGCTCGCGTTCGCGGGCGTCATGCTGCTTCCGTTCTCAATCGGCGGTGTGTTCGGGGCGTACCTCGCCGGGGGATTCGTCGCCGGAAGCGAGACCGAGCCGCTCCTCGAATGGGCGCGGATGGCGTTCGTCTACGGATGGATCTTCGTGGTCGGATTCGGTGGATATCGCGCGTACGCCGTCGCGCTTCGCCCAGACAACGTTGGCGGCTTGTTGACGACGGTCTCACACCGGGACGTGATCGGTGGCCTCGTCCTTGCCGAACTAACGCTCTGGTCAGCGTTCCTCCTCACAATCGGAAGCGCCGCCACAGTCGCGTTCGCCGTCGGTGCCGGCTCGCTGCTCACGATCCCCGCCCTGTTGCTCACATTGTGTCTCTTACTCGCGACCGGGATCCCGGCAGGCTTCATCATCGCACTGGGGGTGCGAAACGCCGGCGTTCGATCGCGGCTCCTCAGCCGCCTTCGAACGCTGTTCCTGCTTCTGTTCGGTATCGGGTACTTCGCGCTGATATTCACGAACGCGTTCGCGTCTGTCTTGGAACCGGTCTATCGAGCGCTCGCGCCGACGCCGATCGATTGGTTCGGCGACCTCGCGGCAGTGGGGCTCGGTATCGGGGCGTCACCGCTCAGGGCGGTCGGCGCGGTGGGGTTCACAGGAGCGTTCGTCGTCGTCGCGGCCGCGTCCCTATCCCGACTTGCAGAGTGGCTTTGGTACGCTGATGGCGTTCACATCACGCACGAGATCGAGCGGTCGGAGGGGGGATCTTCACGGCTCAACGGCCTCTCAAAAGTTCTCTCACGGCCGGTCTTCGGTGTCGTTGCAGTCGATTGGAAACGTGCACGCCGGTCGCCGATCTCGCTTTCGTTCGCGTTGTATCCCCTGATCGTCCTCGCTGGTCCGACTGTCACGGCCGTCCAAACAGGGGAGATCGGAACCGGGCTGCCGCTGTGGATCGTGCTCAGTGGAACGTGGGTTGCCGGGTCGTTGTTCGCGCTCAACGTGGTGGGTCAAGAGGGCGCAGCGCTCCCCGTCACACTGCTTTCGGAGACCCCCGAACGCTCACTGGTCATCGGACACGCCCTCTCCGGTGCCCTCCTGATAGCGCCGATAACCGTCGTGGCGACCGTTACCACGGGACTTCTGAGTCCGCATTCGGTACCGGTCGTTGCGAGCCTCGGCGTGTCAGCGCTCGTCTTATCGGCCGTGTCGGGGACGATCGGGACCGGAATCGGTGTCGGTTTTCCGCGTTTTGAGGCCGTCAGCGTCTCTCGAAGTACCAAAGCGATCGTCCCCAGCGCCTTCGCGTTCGCACTCTACTCGGTCGCCGTACTTGTCGTCGCGCTCCCGACCCTTATCGCACACTCCGGTACCGTCGGCCGCGCGCTCGGCTCGGTCCTCGGGGTTAGTCAGTTCGTGATCGGTCTCAGTGGGACGCTCGTTTCGGCTGTCATCGCGTGTCTCGTCGGTCTCGTCTCGATGTACGTTGCGCGAGACCGCGTTAGCAACTATCGGCTCGGCTGAGGGTCCTGTCGCTGGTGTTGATGTCTACGGGGACGATTGGTGGTCCGCCCCGACCACACGTGAGAAGAGGCGACCTTCCCGAGGCGAGAGGCGGGCATTACGGCCGAAACGAAGACCCTGACCGGTAACGCTCTCGTACGGTCGGCTCCGTCGGAAGCCGATCGCTTCGACACTTTCCGCTGAAACGGGCGTCAGTTCGAACTGAGTATGGCCTGCCGTCGCCGTCACTCGTCTGTCCGCTCCACGCCGTCGATGTCGAGTGCGGTGGAGGCGGACGCCCGTTTACTTTGGATCGAGGCGGCCACAGGTGCGTAGCTAAATTGAATATTTGTCGCTATTCTACGTGAATATTTTTCAGCGAAGTCACTCAGCTACTTCGTGCTCGTTGGTGGTGCTATCGCAGTAATGTGGTTCCCGAAATTCATCTCCGAAGGCTACAAAAGTCTAGTACGGGGGGTTGATAGACGGAAATTGTCGTGTTTCAAATCGGATTTTAGTCTTCCGTATCTTGATGTCGGTAGCACTTCGATGAGGTGACATGGCCCTCCAATGGACGGTCCGTCAGTATTTAGACAGCGCTTCCCGACGACGGTTCCTCGCCTGCAGTGGTGGAGTGCTCATCGCAGGAACAGCCGGCTGTACAGGGATCGTCAACAGTCTTGCCGACCTCGCGTTGGGCGATGTCAACCTTTTCAACGAAACTGACGATACCCTTACTGGCACTGTGACGATTACCGATTCGGCGGATGAGACTGTTCTCTCGGACGCATTTGAATTGCCGCCGGCATCGGGCGATGAAGACGCCGACGAAAAAGACGATGAAGACGGCATGACTGCGTATGAGGACGTATGGACTGATTCTAGAGCCTATGACGCGAGGGTCGAACTGGATGATGATCCAGCCATCCAAGTCGAATCCGCTACCTCGTCGTCAATAACTATTGATAACCCGAGCGAGGAGATGCTTGCGATAGTGTTCGGTGGCGAAGAGTTCGACGACACAATCGGCTTTACCGTCGGTGAGTCGTTGAGTGATCTCGCACAGGCGTGAGAGTCTTGTTGAGTGAGTGACATCCTCCTCCGCGTAAACGCGGAGGAATCCCGAGCGGTGGGAGTTTCAGGTTCGCAGTCTAATTACCGGACTCCCAGTCCTTTCGGGCACGGGTAGTCCCACAGTGTCGGACTGGTGGACTGCTGGCCATGCCAACTGGCCGTTACCCCTATCCTCGGCCGTGTACGGCGTCCCAGTGTTGTTTTTGCCGCGGGGACGCTGGCAGGCATCACCGGAGTTGGGGATATCGTCTGACTCGCTTCGAGCAGTCAACACAGACACACCCTTCGAGGATGTAGCGTTCACCGACTGCCCTTTCAGATACTGCCTCGTTACGCGGGCGGACAGGCCGCCTCTGAAGGACGGTTCGGAATCCGCTCCGTTCCGACCGATTCCTAACTACGTATAGAGCGGCCTGTCAGTTAAACCTCGGTATATGAAACTCGGTACAGACGTTCGGCCAGTGGATTGCTTCCCACCATGTCGGCTTCATCACCCGCCTAAAGGCGGGTGTATTCGCTTTCCAGTCTGTATAACCGGGGTATCCGCGAGGCCGGACAAGTGTCTTGTCCACCCGAGTCCCGAGCGGCCCCGGGGGGATCACTCGCGTTCGGTCTCGGTCTCGGCGTCGGCCTCGCGTTCCCCGTCGGTCTCCGCTTCCAAGTCGTCCCCGCCCGCGGCCTCGGCGGCCTCCTTCCGGGCGCGGTCCGCCGCGAGCTCTTTGTCGATGTCGTCCTCGACGTATCCCATCGACTCGACGGTGACGACGTTGCCGCCGCCGGGATCGACGACCATCACCTCCTCGCCCTCCTCGATCGTGCCCTCGATCGAGCGCGCGGAGTAGTAAGGGTTGAAGCCGCCGCCGGAGAGCTTCACCTCGCCGCCGGAGGTCGTCACGACCTCGGTGACGGTGCCGGTCTTCCCTTTCAGCGAGTCGCTGTCGCTGGTCTGTTGCTGGCCCTTCCCGCCGTACAGGTCGAACTCGTGGTAGCCGTAGAAGGCGGCCGCGCCGAAGAGGAGCGTCAGCAGCGCCATGACGAGCGTGAGGCCCGCGCCCGCGATACCGAGCGACGTCAGCAGGAGCCCGCCGAGC
Source organism: Halorubrum sp. Ib24 (assembly GCF_002252745.1). Taxonomy (NCBI): domain Archaea; kingdom Methanobacteriati; phylum Methanobacteriota; class Halobacteria; order Halobacteriales; family Haloferacaceae; genus Halorubrum; species Halorubrum sp. Ib24. Next base: position 36,670 of record NZ_NHOX01000015.1, read on the forward strand.
CCCGCGCCGATCAGCGCGATACCGACGACGATGAAGTTCGCGCCCGGCGCGAGCGCCTCCGCCATAGAGAGCAGCAGGCCGGCCGTCAACAGCAGGAGGGGAAGCGTGTCCGGCCCGATCAGTCCGGACTGGAGGAGCGATCCGGCGCCCGTGATCAGATCCATGTCCGGACGTACGGCCGCGGCGGTATAAGTGGTAGTACGAGGGCCGGGCCGTCAGCGGCGAAAACGCGGGAACGCGCGCCGTCGGCTGAGAACCGGGGAAGACGCGCGCCGTCGACGAGGTGTCTCAGAACCCGAACACCAGCACGCCGACCGTGATCGCGACCCCGAGCGCGACGAACACGGCGTTCTCGACGTCGATGGGTCCGGGTTCGATCGGCTCCTCTTCGGGAGTGCCGGTGTCCTCCGTGACGCCGTCCGGGCCGACGTCGTCGACGGCGAACCGCCACTGGCGCTCGCCGGCGCCGTCGGTGTCCCGGGCCTCGTTCGCCCGGCTCCGCGTGTCGCCGTCGGCGTCCTCGTCGCTGGACATGCCCGGTGATAGGCGCGTCGGTGATAAATGGCTGGCGGGTACGTGTCGGCGAGGGAGGCCGGCTATCGATTGCGCGCCGCCGCGATCACGTCGCCGTCGTAGATGACGCCGCGCTCGCCGTCGAGCGTGACCACGCTCCCGTCGGCGACGCTCTCGGGGAGCGTCGCGCCGGCGACCATCGGGACGCCGAGCTCGCGGGCGACGACGGCGGGGTAGCCGGTCATCCCCTCGCGGGCGTCGATGATCCCGACGAGCGCGTCGAGGTCACCCGAGAACTCGCCCTCGAAGCCGGGGCCGAGCGCGACGATGGAGCCCGCGGGAACCTCGCTCAGGTCGCCGTCGTCGGTCCGGTGGACGGGCGCGGCGACGCGGCCCGCGACCGCCGCCTTCCCGGTCACCAGCGTCTCGGCCGCGACGTGGACCTTCAGCGTGTTCGTCGTGTTCGTCCCCTCGAACTCGGTCAGCATCCCGGAGAGCACCACGAGCGTGTCCCCGGACGAGGCGCCGCCGGTGTCGAGCGCGGCGTCGACCGCGTTGTCGAGGATCGCCTCCATGTCGCTGGCGTACCCGGTCAGGACGGGTCTGACCCCCCACGAGAGCGCGAGCTGTCGCCGGACCCGGTCGTTCGGGGTCGTCGCGACCACGGGGACGCCCGGCCGGAACATCGCGGTCTTACGGGCCGTGAAGCCGGACTCCGACACCGCGACGACGGTGGACGCGCCGATGTCGCGGGCGAGGTAGCGGGCCGAGCGCGCCAGCGCCTCGGTTCGCGAGCCCTCCGCGGCGGCCGGGACGCGCTGCTCGCGCGTCTCCGCGTACTCGTCGCTGGACTCGACCTCGCGGACGATGCGGTCCATCGTCTCCACGACGTTGACGGGGTCGTCGCCGATGGCGGTCTCGCCCGAGAGCATCACCGCGTCGGTGCCGTCGAGGACCGCGTTGGCGACGTCCGAGGCCTCCGCGCGGGTCGGCCGGCGCGAGTGGACCATCGAGTCGAGCATCTCCGTCGCGGTGATGACGGGGACGCCCGCGTTGACGCACTTCCGGATGATCCGCTTTTGAATGACGGGGACGTCCTCCAGCGGGCACTCCACGCCGAGGTCGCCGCGCGCGACCATCACGCCGTCCGCGGCGTCGACGATGCCGTCGAGGTTCTCGACCGCGCCGGCCCGCTCGATCTTCGCGACGACCGGGATGTCGTCGCCGCCGTGCTCCTCGAGCTCGTCGGCGATCTCGTAGACGTCGGCGGCGTTCCGCACGAAGGAGGCCGCGACGAAGTCGGCGTTCGTCCGGACGGCCAGGTCGAGCTCGTCTTCGTCCTCGGGCGTGATCAGGTCGACGTCGATGGCGACGCCGGGGAGGTTGACGCCCTTCCGCGAACTGAGCTCCCCGCCGGAGACGACGGTGGCGACGACGGCGTCGCCGTCGACCCGCTCGACGCGGCACTCGATCCGGCCGTCGTCGAGGAGGACCGTGTCGCCCGGGCCGGCGGCCGCGATGGAGTGCGTGAGCCCCACGCGCTCGGGAGTGGCGCCGTCGCCCTCCGCGAACGTCACCTCGGAGCCCGTCGCGAGCCGGATCGGCTCGTCGAGCTCCGCGGTGCGGACCTCCGGACCCTTCAGGTCGACCATCACCGCGAGCGGGTCATCGATCGCGTCGTCGACCGCGCGGGCCCGCTCGATGACCTTCTCGCGGTGGGCCGTCGTCCCGTGGCTGGCGTTCAGCCGGACGACGGACATCCCCGCGTCGGCGAGGGCGCGGATCGCGTCCCGGTCGTCCGACGCGGGACCGATCGTACAGACGATCTTTGCGTTGCGCATACCGCCGGGTTCGGCGCACGCCCGCAAAAAGGCACACGGTTGAGTCGGGAGCGAGTGAACGTTCGTGACGTTCGCCGGGTGCGAGAGGCGGTCGCGCGTTCGGTCAGGGAGTGAGCCCGACCGACAGCGCGAGGGCGGCGGCGCCGACCCCGAGGAACAGCCGGTTCGCTCGCGGGTTCGCCGCCGGCGTCAGGTCGAGCGTGACGTGCCACGCCGAGAGGGGGCGAAACGGCCGGATCCCCATCGGCGTGATCGCGTCGCCGGCGACGTGCGAACAGAGCGAGAGGGTCGCGACGCCGCCGACGAAGGCCGGGGTCCACGACGGGAGGGCGACCCCGGTCGGCGCGCCCGCAGGGAGAGCGACCCCGGCCGCGAGCGCCGCGAACGCCCCCGCGGCGACGGCGAACGCGACCGTGTGCGTCGGGCCGCGGTGGGCGACCGGCAGTCGGTGGTCGAGGTCGGGGAGCGTCGAGCACGCGGCGGCGACCGCCGCGCCGAGGACCGCCAGTCCGGGCTCGCCGGCGACCCGGACCGCCCCCGCGACCGGCGCGTACGCGAGCAGCGCGATGCCGACGTGGCCCCGCCAGTACATGGGTGTCGCTCTGCGGATACCGACAATAAATCCGTCGGGGGAGGAGCGTCGTCAGCGGGGCGCTGAGCGTTGGCGGGGGGAGGTGTTCGCGTCTCGGACCGCGCCTCAGTCGTCGGCCCGCGCGGGCGCGTCGCCCGCGGAGAGACGGACGTCGGGGCCGTCGACGCCGAGTTCGTCGAGCGCGGACTGCGCGGCGCGCTTCCCGGAGACGAGCATCGCGCCGAACGTCGGGCCCATCCGGGGGAGGCCGTGAGCGGTCGCGACCGCCATCCCGGTCGCGATCAGTCCGTCGTGGACGACGCCGGTGTGCTCGACGACTCGGTCCTCGCTCTCGCCGACCCACATGGAGTCGTGGCCGGGCGAGTCGTGGCCGAGGGCGCCGTACTCGCCGTCGCCGGTCTGGTCCATCCCGGTGTTGTGCTCCTTCGCGTGCTCGATGCCGGGCGCCGAGAGGACGCCGCGCTCGTCGAGCTTGCTGATCGCGACCGCGTCGTGGCCGGTCGCGTCGATCACGAGGTCGGACTCGACCGCGATGGGGTCGACGCAGGTTATCTCGCGCGGGAGCGCGTGGACGGGCGTCCAGTTCATCACGATCCCGCCGACGCGGTGGTCCTCGCGGACGACGAGGTCGGTGAACTCCGTCATGTTCTGGACGCGCGCGCCGGCGTCGCAGGCGGCCTTGATCAGCCCGGAACAGGCCTCGGGGCCGGCCGCCGTGTAGAGGCCGTCGACGTCCTCGACCGGCTCGTAGTCGACGTCGAGGTCGTCGAGGATCTCTTGGGCGGGGTCCCGGACGGTGACGGTGTTCATCAGGAACCCGCCGAGCCAGAAGCCGCCGCCGAGGTAGTTGTTCTTCTCGACGATCATGACCTTCACGCCGCGCTCGGCCAGCTCCTTGGCCGCCATCAATCCGGACGGACCGCCGCCGAGGACGATGACCTCGGAGTCGGTGAACTCGAGGAAGCCGTCGGTCCACTCGTTGCCGATCGCCTTCGTCACGTCGGTCTCGCTCACGTCGCTGAAGCCGTCGAATCCTTGCATACAACTTAGTGATATTACTTAGTTGTAAAAGGCGTTGCGGTCGATGCGCGGAGTACGGACCCGGCGATACGGTCGATTACTTATAAACAGTAACCGCTGGAACGGCAGCGAACGCCTCCGAAGCCCCGGCCACTCGGCTAGACGTGGTCGACAACGGATCGAAACCGAACGCCTCCAAAGCCCCTTTGAGTCCCGTCCGACCGCACCGTGATACGCCTCACGCCTCCCCAGCCTCGCGGTTCGCGCTCTCCGAGCGCTCACCGCGTCCCTCGCGGGCCCCTCGCGGTCGCCGATGGCGACCGCTCGGCGGCGCGCCGCCGCTTCAGTGTCTCAGTTGACCACCGATGTCAGACTCGCGAATCGAGCGCCCGCAGCGGGGTCGAAGCGTCGATATCTCCGCGTCTCTGGCTCGGTCGGCCCGTCCCCCGCGGCGCCCCCGACTCGTAGCCTTTTTACCCGCGCTGGCGGTAGACGGACTCACTATGGCTGAGGACAAGGCACGAAGCACCGGTAGTGCGGGCCGATTCGGCGCTCGCTACGGCCGGGTCTCCCGCAAGCGGGTCCAGGACATCGAAGAGGAGATGCGCAACGCGACCGTCGACGGCGACGACGTCACGCGCAAGGGCACCGGCATCTGGGTGAACGAGGAGACCGGCGAGACGTTCACGGGCGGCGCGTACCGCCCCGAGACGCCCGGCGGCCGCACCGTCCGCCGCTCCATCCGCGCCGCGCTCGCCGACGAGGAATAGGTAATGAGCTACAAGTGCTCCCGCTGTAAGCGAGACGTCACCCTCGACGAGTACGGCGGCGTGCGCTGCCCGTACTGCGGCCACCGCGTCCTCCTGAAGGAGCGCGGCGGCGACGTGAAGGAAGTGAACGTCGAGTAACCGTCCGGGCCGATCCGACCGTGACGGCGTCCCGCGCACACGAGACGGTCCTCTCGTTCGCCTACCCCTCCGAGCGGCGCGCACGGCTCGTCGCCGACGCGCTCGCCCCCGAGGTCGGCGAGATCGACGACGCGCGCTCGGCCGCGACCGTCTCCCGCGACGGCGACGCGGTTCGGGTCCGGGTCGCCGCGGACGACCTCGTCGCCCTCCGCGCCGGGATCAACAGCTGGTCCCGACTCGTCGAGGTCGCGGAGCGGGTCGAGGCCGCGTCCGGTCGCGGGTAACCGCCGACCCGATTCGGAGATCCCCCGCTGTCCGCCCGCTCACGGTCCCTCTCCGGCGGTACGGCCGATGGGGACGAAGACGTGGGTTTTTCCGTCCGGACCGCCTCGCTTCGCCTATGCAAGGGAACATGCCGCCCGAGGCACAGGAGAAGATCGAGGAGCTTCAGGAACTGCAGGAGACCGCACAGCAGGTCGCCGAGCAGAGGGAGCAGGCGCAGACCGCGCTCAACGAGTCGAAGACGGCGCTCGACGCTCTCGAAGACGTCGACGAGGACGCCGGAATGTACCGCGAGATCGGCGAGGTCCTCGTCGAGACGGACTACGAGTCCGCCTACGACGACCTCGAGAACAAGGTCGACTCGCTCGAGGTCCGCGTCGAGCAGCTCCAGAAACAGGAGGAGCGCGTCGAGGAGCAGTTCGACGACCTGCAGGGCGAGCTCCAGCAGATGCTTCAGGGCGGCGCCGGCGGCGGCGGTCCGATGGGCCCGGGCGGTCCGGGCGCGGGCGGCGCGTAAGCGTTCGATGAGCGACGAGCCGTCGGACGACGAAGTGGTCCGCACCGCGGCCGAGGCCGCGGAGGGCGTCATTTTCGCCCACTACGACCAGTCGGCGGTGACCGACCTCGACGTCACGGTGACGTTCGAGGAGGGCGTGCTCGACGTCGACGTCTACCTGAACGCCCCGGAGGACCCCGACCCCGACGCGGTCGCCCGCGAGGCGGCCGAGACCGCCGGCGAGGCGGTCGATGAGCTGTTCGCGGAGTAAGCGGTCGTTTCCTCCCGCTTTTCGACGAGTCCGACGAGCCTGGCGACGGGTCCGACTATCCCGACGACGGGTTCGACCGTCGCGGCCTCGACGCGCGTCACGGGTCCGAGAGCGACGCACGGGAGCGGCGCGGTCCCCACGGGACCCTCACCGACAGCTATTAATCGAAGTATTGTGAACTGTTACCGCATGTCATCGAGCTACGGCGGCACGTCGGCGTTCGATCGGCTCCGTGCTCGGCTCGACGGAAGCGCCCTCGCCTGCGAGGAGTGCGGGTTCGTCGACGACGCGGGCGAGTGGGAGGCGGTCACCACCGGCGGGACCGTCGAGTACCGACGTGAGTGCCCGAGCTGCGGGACCGAACACGTCCACCGGTACCGGCTCTGAGCCGCGGGGGAAGACTCGGCGGCGATGTACGACGAGATCCTCTGTGCGACCGACGGGAGTCCCGGGAGCGATGACGCCGTCGAACACGCGGGCAGCATCGCCGAGTTGGCCGGCGCGCGGATCCACGCGCTGTTCGTGGTCGACGAGACGATCGCCGGCGCCGACCGCTGGGACGTGGTCGTCGAGCGCGAGGAGGAGCGCGGCGAGCGCGCGCTCGACGCCGTCGCCGCGGCCGGCGCGGAGCGCGGCGTTCCGGTCGAGAGGCACCTCCGGCGCGGCCGGCCGCACGAGGCGATCCTCGACGCCGCGGACGACTACGGGGCCGACCTGATCGTGATGGGGACGCACGGTCGGACCGGGGTCGGCCGGTTCATCGCGGCCGGGTCGGTCGCCGAGCGGGTCGTGCGACACAGCGAGGCGCCGGTACTGACCGCGCGGGTGGAAGAGTGAGCGGGGCCGAAAACGGGGGGAGCGTCTACGCCGACTCGCAGATCGAAACGAAGTTCTCGAACACCTCGTCGCCGCGCTCGGTGTGGGCGACCTCCGGGTGCCACTGGACGCCGTACAGGTCGGCCTCCGGGTTCGACATCGCCTCGATGCCGCAGACGTCGGAGGTGGCGGTCCGGGCGAACCCCTCCGGGAGCGACTTCACTTCGTCGGCGTGCGAGGCCCACACGCGGGTGTCGGGCGAGAGCGACGCGACGAGCGGGTCCTCGTCGTCGACGATCTCCACGTCGACGTCGGCGTAGCCGCCGTAGTCGCCGCCGCCGACCTCGCCGTCGAGCTCGGCCGCGATCAGCTGCATCCCGAGGCAGATACCGAAGACGGGGACGTCCAGATCGAGGTAGTCCGGCGCGTTGCCGACGCGGTCCATGTCGGGGCCGCCGGAGAGGACGACCCCGTCAGCCTCCACCTCGTCGGCCGGCTCCTCGGCCGAGACGATCTCGGTGTCGACGCCGATGTCGCGGAGCGCCCGCCGCTCGAGGTGCGTGAACTGGCCGTGGAGGTCGATGACGACGATCCGGGTCATGGCCCCGATTGACGGCTCCCGCACAAAAACGGCTCGGAACGGGCCGCAGTATCGTGGTGTTTTCGACGCTCTCGACGCCTCGGTAATGCACGAACGAGGATCGGTCGAGGGTCCGCGCCCCGCTCAGAGGTCGAGCGGCCCGCTCTTCGTGAACTCCCGGAGCAGCACGGTCGCGTACGATCCGCTCGGGAGCGCGAACGCGAACCGGGGGTCTCCGTCCGAGAACGCCACGTCGAGGTCGGTGCGCAGGAGGAGCGCCCGGCGCGTGCCCGCGGAGTCGAACTCGCCGGGGAGCGCGAAGTCGCCGGGCTCGATCCCGGCGTCGGCGAGGACCTCGCGCTCGATCTCGCCGGGCTCGCCGTCGCCGAGTTCGGTCTCGGTCCCGACGAGCGGAGCCGTCACGAACGCCCGGCCGCGCTCGCAGTGCCGGGAGACGACCGACACGCGGTCGGCGTCGACCCGCTGGAGTCGGTCTGTATCGGGGGCGTACAGCTCGTCGGGGGCGTCGCCGTCGGCGAAGCAGACCACGTCGCCGGCGACGGGGCGATCGAACGGGAGGCCGCGCCGGAGCCGCTCGCTCGCGATCCGGTTGAAGAGGAACGACTGGGCCGCGTTGACGAACAGGCGCTGGAGGTTCGACGGCACCGCCTCCAGCGCGTGCCACCAGTCCTCGTCGTCTGGCGGCGCGTCGGGGGCGACGCCGCGGTCGGCGAGCCGGTGGACCATCGAGCGCTCGAACCGGAGCTTGCCCGGGATCGCGTCGAGGCAGGCGCCCCAGTCGCCGTCGCCGGTACCGTCGCGCGGAGTCGCTCGGCGTTAGGCGAACGTCGGCGGCGGCCGCCGCCGCGAACCTCCCCCGGCACCTCGGGGTTTCACGCGAAGCGCCGCCGTCGATCGAGGTCGCGCGCGGCGCGGTGTCGCAGGCTCCGTCGGGCGGGTTACCCGCCGTATACAGCCGGACGCTCGCGCGGGTCGTTCCGGGCGAGTCGGCGAGCCCCACGGACGTGGGTGACGGGCCGCCGGCTTCCGAACCGCTGTTGGCCGAAGTAGTTCGGACGCCGACGGCGGGGCCGCTCGCGAGGTCGGTGTCGGCCGCTAAAGCGGCGTCGACCGAGTGTCTCCGTCCGCCCCGCGAACCGCGGCAGTCGCGCACCGCCGTCGCCGACGCGCCGGCGCGCCTCCCAACCGCGTGGCGACCGGATCTGAAGGCCGCTGCCGCGCAGATCGCGAAGGAGAAGCCGCGCGCCGGGCCCGACGAAGCGCCTCGATCCAGGCGCCGCGGACGCGGAGCGTCGTCGGGGTGCGCTCTCGCGGAGCGTGAACAAGCTGCGTCAGTGACCGCGCGCTTGTCCTTCTGCCGCCCACGAGAAAGCCGCTCGCGGCTGACACTCCCGAGCGCGTCGGAGACTCGCGGCGCGCGAAGTCGTCCGCTGTCAGTCGCGCAAAGCCGTGACGCGGACGACCAAGTTCGGAGTAGCTCCCCAGGTCTGCGCCGAGCCGGGCTCCCGGCCGACACGCCCCCCACAGTTCGCGACGCGGCAAGTCCTCGGGAGACCTACCGCCCGGAGCCCGCCCGCCGATCCCGTTCGCGTCCTGAAGTAGCCTATCATTGCCGAACGTACCGCGCGCTCCGGTCGGGCGCCACGCGGAAGGTCGCGTTCGGAGGCATCCTAGTACAGCGAGAGGGACTCCCGCGTCACGCGTCGACAGGTGTCGCGCGGGCGGCCCACGGCGAGCGCGGTGGACGTCCCCCGCCTTCCAGGTTGGGTGTGCGCGTCTCGGACGAGGCGTAACGGGATCCTCCGTCTCGCGCCCCTGTCGCCAGGACAGCGAACAGCGCTGGCTCTCGGAGTCCGCCCTCAGCAACGACTCTTCTGTCCGTCGCCCCTGGCCACTTCTTGCGGGCGCGCGCCGGTCTGGACCCCGACAGCGACGCGCTGCCGACTGCCGCGGCGAGCTTCCCCGCCATGCCGATGTCCGTGGGGCGACGATGGCCTGCTCATGTCCGGTTCCACGCACCGGCCGCAAAGGGGTTTAGCGCCCGTCTCGGCGCGACCGGCGGCCCGACCGGCTGGACGGAGGCGATGGCAAAAAGCCGAAGAGTGGAAGCCGGGGCCGGTCGGGCCGGCCTCATCGTCCGCGGGAAGAGGCGGCCGCCCGGAGCGGAGCCGAGGCCCGAGTCCCTGGCGACCGGCGCT
>NZ_NHOX01000002.1:0-46014 GCF_002252745.1 Halorubrum sp. Ib24
AGTGTAGTGCCGTCGTGAGAGAGTCATTATAAACCGATCGTGGTGTCGCTGTCAGCTTTTTATAAGTGAGTCGGACGGCTCCGCGGTGAAGGTCTCAAACTCCGCGCTCGTTTTAATTAGCTTGATCCAATCTTGCACGTGGGAAGGCCTCAAAGCCCCAAGCCGTCGTTTTTAAGTAGCTGAATCAATTTGACGGTGAAGGCCTCAAAGCGCGAGCGCCGACGACTCGCGCGGCGTTGTTGCCGCAACTCCTCGCTCAGTCGCTCACGCGTCGCGGCTGCGGTGCTTACTGCGCCGTGCTTCGTCCTCGCGGCCTGCCCTTTGAGTCCACCCGCCCGCACCGCAACGCCAACCTCACACTCCATCATCGCGGTTCGCTCTCTGCGAGCGCTCACGCGTCCCCTCGCGGGTGGCTCGCGGCGCCGGTGGCGGCCGTCGCCAGGCGCGCCGACGCATCCGCCTTTTTATAAGTAATCTCGCCGTCGCTCACCGGTCAGTCGTGGCGGAAGCAGCGCGACCCGGTGAACGCCATCGCCATGTCGTGCTCGTCGGCGGCGGCGATCACGTCCTCGTCGTTGACGGAGCCGCCGGGCTGGATCACGGCCCCGATCCCGGCCTCGGCGGCCTCCTCGATGGCGTCCGGGAACGGGAAGAAGGCGTCAGAGGCCATCACGGCGCCCGCGGCGGACTTGCCCTCGGCGTCCTTCTCGGCCTTCATCGCCGCCAGCGTCACGGCGTCGACGCGCGATACCTGCCCCATCCCGACGCCGACCGTCTCGGTGCCGGTCGCGAACAGGATCCCGTTCGACTTGACGTGCTTGAGCGTCTTCCAGGCGAAGACCATCGTCTCCAACTGCTCGTCGGTGGGTTCGCGCTCGGTGACGACTTCCAGGTCCGCGGCGGTGGGCGACTGGCGGTCCCGCTCCTGCACGAGGCGGCCGCCGACGATCGGCTTCTCCGTGAACCGCTCGGCGAAGCGGTCGTCGCCCTCGCCTAGCGGGCCGACGTCGAGCACGCGGAGGTTCCCCTTCTCCCGGAGCACGTCGAGCGCGCTGTCGGTGTAGCCGGGCGCGACGACGACCTCTTTGAACGAGTCGGCGACCGCGGTCGCGGTGTCGGCGTCGCACTCGCGGTTCAGCGCGACGATGCCGCCGAACGCCGACTTCGCGTCGGTCCGGAGCGCGCGGTCGTACGCGTCCGCGAGCTCGTCGCTCGTCGCGCAGCCGGCGGGGTTCGTGTGCTTGATCACGGCGGCCGCGGGCTCGTCGAACTCCTTCACGAGGTTCAGGGCGGCGTCGGCGTCGTTGTAGTTGTTGTACCCCATCTCCTTCGAACCGGGGTTCAGCCGGTCGGCGCCGACGACGCTCGCCTCCTCGCAGCCGTCGTCCGCGTAGAGCGCGGCGTCCTGGTGCGGGTTCTCGCCGTATCGGAGCGTCGCGGCGCGCTCCTCGGAGGCGAACCGACGCTCCGGGAAGTCGCCGCCGGCGTCGCCCTCGACGGTCACGCCGACGGCGTCGCTGCCCTCGCGCTCCACCGTCACGCGGTCCTCGGCGAACCACCGGACCGCCCGCGGGTACGCCGTGAACTCCGCGTCGTGGAGCACCCGGTCCTTCAGCGAGTCGGCGTCGTCGTCGCCGTAGACGGGGACCGGCTCCTGGGTGACGATCGGGCCGTCGTCGATCGCCTCGGTGACGACGTGGACGGTACACCCCGTTGTCCGAACGCCCGCGTCCAGCACCTGCTCGTGGGCGTCCATCCCGGGGAACGCCGGGAGCAGCGAGGGGTGGACGTTCAGCGTCGTCGGCGCCGCGTCGAGGAACTCGTCGGTGAGCACGCGCATGTACCCGTCGAGGCAGACGAGGTCGAAGTCGTAGTCGGCGAGCCGGTCTAAGATTCGTCGCTCGTGGGACGCGCGCGACTCCTCCCCCTCGCGCTCGACGACCTCGGTCGGGATCCGTCGCTCCGTCGCGGCCTCCAACACGGGCGCCTGCTCCCGGTTCGTCAGAACGACCGACAGCTCCGCGCCGCCCGGAGCGGCGTCGGCGATGTGTCTGAGGTTCCGTCCCCGGTTGCTCGCGAGTCCGGCGAACTTCATACGCGAGTGGTCCGACCGATCGCGTATATCGATTGCGGTCCGTTCCGCCCGAGTATCCACGTTTGCGGATAGGATCGCCCGACCGGTCGCGAAAAGTGGGCTCACCTATCCACGTCCGTGTGCCACGCCATCGACACGTTTTTGCTGGCTCCGGCGGCAGTCGCGGACATGACGGACCACGCCATCTCGGGCCTGTCGCGGTCGGACCCCCTCGCGGCAGTCTCGCCGCTCGACGGGCGATACGCCTCGCGGACCGCGCCGCTGTCGCCGTACGCCAGCGAGGCCGCGCTGATGCGCGCCCGGACCCGCGTCGAGGTCGAGTACCTGATCGAGCTCGCCGCGCTCGACGAGACGCCGATCGCGCTCGATGACGACGCCGAGGCGGCGCTCCGCGACGTCTACGAGTCGTTCTCCGCCGAGGACGCGCGCCTGATCAAGGCGCTCGAAGTCGAGGGCGCCGAGGGGTACGCCGCGACCAACCACGACGTGAAGGCGGTCGAGTACTTCCTGCGCGTCCGGCTGGACGAGGCGGACGACTCCGGGGCGGTCGACGACGCGGAGGCGCTGTACCCGTGGGTCCACTTCGGGCTCACCAGCGAGGACGTTAACAACCTCGCGCACCGGCTCCTGCTCAAGCCCGCGGTGAGCGAGGTGCTCGTGCCCGCGATCCGGGAGGTCCGGGACGCCTTGGTCGACCTCGCCCAGGAGTACCGCGGGACGCCGATGCTCGCCCGCACCCACGGCCAGCCCGCGACGCCGACCACGTTCGGCAAGGAGATGGCGGTGTACGCCTCTCGGCTCGGGCGCGCGCTCGGCCGCGTCGTCGTCGCGAACGGGGACCTCTCCGGGAAGCTGGCCGGCGCCTCGGGCACGTACGCCGCTCACGACGCCGCCTACCCCGACGTCGACTGGCGGGCGTTCTCCGAGTCGTTCGTGCGCGGGCTCGACTTGGAACACACGCCGCTCGCGACGCAGGTGAACCCCTGCGACGACCTCGCGGCGCTGTTCGACGCGCTCCGCGGCGTCAACAACGTGCTCCTCGACCTGGACCTGGACGCGTGGCTGTACGTCTCCGACCGGTACCTCGGCCAGCGGACCGTCGAGGGGGAGACCGGCTCCTCGACGATGCCGCACAAGGTGAACCCGATCGACTTCGAGAACAGCGAGGGGAACCTGTCGAAGGCGAACGGCGACCTCACCTTCCTCGCGGACTACGTGACTGGCTCGCGGCTCCAGCGCGACCTCTCGGACTCCACCGTCAAGCGCAACGTCGGCGCCGCGCTCGCGCACTGTCTCATCGGCTACGGGAAAGCCGGGAACGGGCTCGCGAAGGTCGTTCCGAACGAGGCGGTGATGCGCGAGGAGCTCGCGGCGACCCCCGAGGTGATCGGCGAGGCCGTCCAGACGATCCTCCGACGCGAGGGCGACACCGACGCCTACGAGCGCGTGAAGGAGCTGACGCGCGGGCGGTCGGTGACGCTCGACGACTTCCGCGAGCTGTTCGGCGACCTCGACGTCGACGAGGACGTGCGCGAGGAGCTGCGGGCGCTGACGCCCGCGGGGTACGTCGGCGTGGCCGACGGACTCGTCGACGAGATCGACGAGTAGGCGTCGCGGTCGCGAGGGACGTCGCGATCGAGAGAGACGTCGCCGGCGTCGCACACCCCCACAAGAGGTTTGTCGGTCGCGCGTGCAGGTAGGGCTGATGCCCTCCGAAAACGACGACGACGTGGAGTACTCCGTCTTCGGCAACGAACCGAGCGACGAGTGGGACGACGCGGACGACGGTCGCGCCGATCCCGACTCGGCGCGATCGGGAGACCGACCCGAATCGCTGGCGGCCGGCGAGGGATCGGGCTGTCCGAAGTGCGGGAGCGAGGAGACCGAGACGGACGAGATCGCGACGAGCGGCACCGGCCTCACCAAGATGTTCGACGTGCAGAACCGCTCGTTCGTCGTGGTCTCCTGCGCGAACTGCGGCTACTCGGAGCTGTACAAGGGACAGTCGAAGGGGAACGCCATCGACTTCTTCGTCGGCTGAGAGCGACGCGGCGACGTCCGTGGCCGCTCCGCCCCGTAGCGGCGCTTGAGACCGCCACACGACGCCGGGAGCGACCGATTTATGTCGACAGAGGAACCGGTTTCGACCGCGTATGGTCTCCCTCCGTCACCCCTCCGAGCTCCCCGTCGTCGGCGTCGTCGCCGACGGCCGCACGTACAGGCACCTGTTGTACCTCCTGCTCGCCGTCCCGCTCGGGCTCGTCTACTCGGCGGTCTTCACCTTCGGGGTCGCGTTCGGCCTGGCCCTGTCGGTCGCGCTCGTCGGGCTGGTGGTCCTGTTCGCGACGCTGATCGGCGCCCGGCTCGCCGCGGGACTGGAGCGGCGGCTCGCGAACGCGCTGCTCGGGACCCACCTACTGCGCCCGGACGACCTCGCCGCCGCGGACGGCGCGCTCGCGGGCGCCAGGAAGTACGTGGACGCGCCGTCGACGTGGCGGGGGCTCGGGTTCCTCTCGTTGAAGTTCTGGGTGAGCCTGCTCGCGTTCGTTCCCCTCGTCCTGCTCGCGAGCGCGCTGCCGCTGGTCGCCGCGCCGCTTCGGTACCCGTACACGGCCGATTTCGGCGAGGTCAACGGCGAGCCGGTGACGTGGGCGATCGACACCCTGCCGGAGGCGCTGGTCGCGCTCCCGCTCGGCGTCGCCGGCGTCCTCCTCGCGCTCCATCTCGCGAACCTCGCGGCGTACGTCGCTCGGCGGATGGCCCTCGCGCTGCTCGGTCGCCCCGAGCCGTCCGAGCCGCTTCCGGCGGTATCGGTGAGCGGCGACGAGGGCGGGAGCGACAGCGCCAACGGCGACGGCGACGAGGGCGGCGACGGTGACACGGACGACGACGGTGACACGGGCGGCCACGGGACCGCCGGCAACGGTGACACGGGCGGCCACGGGACCGCCGGCAACGGTGACACGGGCGGCGACGAGGCCGACGCCTCCGGCGACTTCGACTTCGTCGACGACCCCGCTCCCGCCGACCGCGACGGCGACGCCCGCTGATCCGGGGACGGCTCCCCGAGCGACTTATTCGGCTGGGCTCGTCAAAGCGGATATGGCACCGACGTTGGTCAACGCCGCGTTCGGCGCGCTGCTCGCGGCCGCCCTGCTCGGCGCCGCGTTCGACCGGCGCTCGGTCGCGGTCATCGTCGTCGCCGCGGTGCTCCCGGACCTCGACGCGGTCGCGAGCCTCGCGGTCCCGGGCGCGACGAACGCCCTCCTCCACGCCGTCTGGCTCCCGCTCGCGGCCGGCGTCGCCCTCTACTGGGACACCGAACTGCGGGACGCCTCCCGGCTCCGCGAGCGGGCGGGGCGACGGGGCGTCCGGGTCGCGTGGGTCGCGCTCGCGGCGTTCCTCGTCGCCGGCGTCGGTCCGGACCTGTTCGGCAGCGAGGGGGTGAACCTGCTGTACCCCCTCGCCGACGCCTACTACCTCGTAGACGGGGGGTTCCTCCTCTCGACTGAGGACGGCGTCGTCCAGACGTTCGTCACGCTCGGGGGCGGGGGCCCCGGGATCCTCCCGCTGGAGGCGCTCGGCACGACGGAGTCGTACGCGATCCCGACGTTCGCGAACCCCGACGGCCGCCCGGGGCTCTCGCCGGGCGCCGAGCGCGAACTACACCTCGTCCGGACCGGCTGGCAGCTGGTCGTCGTCGCCGCCGCGGGCGCGCTGCTGGCGGTTCGGTTCCGGTGGGAGACCGACGACGACCCGGAGGCGATCCGGAGGTGACCCGATAGATGGTCTCGACGGTGGTCCACGCCGGGTTCGCGGTGCTGCTCGCCGCCGGGCTGCTCGACGACCGGTTCGATCGGCGGGCGATCGCGGTCCTGCTCCTCGTCCTCGTCGCCCCGGAGGTCGACAGCTTCCTCGGCCCGTTCATGTCGGGCGCCCACCGGACCGTCGGCCACACGCTCGCGATCCCCGGGGTCGCCGCGCTCCTGTTGTACTACGGCACCCGGGTTCGGGAGACCTCGCTCGCGCGCGACCGGCTCTCGGCGCGGTGGGTCGCCGTCGCGTGGGCCGCGCTGTTCGCGCACGTCTTCGCGCACGTGGCGCTCGACTGGGTGCACCTCGACGGCGTGAACTACCTGTGGCCGCTCCGCGATCGGTTCCTCCGGCTCGACGGGGAGGTCCTGCTCTCGACCGCGGACGGGTTCGTCCAGACGTTCGTCGACCTCCGCGTCGACGCGGAGACCGGGGCGCGCACGGTCGACGCGGGGACCACGGGGACCACGGAGACCGTTCACGTCAACAACCCGGTCCAGCCGCGCGATCCGGACGAGGTGACCGACGAGCCGGTCGAACGGATATTTCCGGTCGCGAACGCCGGCTGGCGGCTCTACCTGATCGGGACGGGGCTCTTCGCGCTCGCGGCCCGACGACTGCAGGACCGGACCCCGCCGGAGGGCGAGTCGTGAGGGGGCCGCGGTCGGGGTAAAAGGCCCACATAGTATGGCGGGGCAGTGAATCCCTCGGAGACCGTACGGCCTCGCGATGAGCCCTCGTTCACGCGACGACGAGCGCCTCGCCGGCGAGGAGATCGCCGTGGTCGGCGCGGGGTTCGGCGGCCTCTCCGCCGCCGCGTACCTCGCCGACGCCGGCGCGGACGTGACGGTGTTCGAGCGCAACGAGCATCCGGGGGGGTACGCCGGCCGGATCGAGCGCGACGGCTTCCGGATCGACACCGGTCCCTCGTGGTACCTCATGCCGGAGGTGTTCGACCGCTTCTTCGGTCACTTCGGCCGGTCGACCGAGGAGTTCTACGAGCTGACCGAGCTGGACCCCCTCTACGAGGTCGTCTGGAAGGACGGCGACCGCGCGACGATGCCCGCGGACCGGGAGGGGCAGAAGGCGCTGTTCGAGTCGTACGAGGCGGGCGCCGGCGACCGCCTCGACGCGTACCTCGACGACGCCGCGGAGGCGTACGACCTCGGGATGGACCGGTTCGTCTACCCGAGCCGCTCGCGGCTCCGGGACATGGTCGATACGGACGTGTTGCGGTCGGGGCGCGCGCTCCCGAAGCTCCGGACGATGAACGACTACGTCGGCGACTACTTCGACCACGAGAAGCTGCGGCAGATCGCCGAGTACAAGCTCGTCTTCCTCGGCGGGTCGCCGTACAACACGCCGGCGATCTACACGCTGATGAGCCACGTCGACATGAACCTCGGCGTCTATCACCCGACCGGGGGCATCGCGAGCGTCGTCGACGGGATGGCGGCGCTCGCGACCGACCTCGGCGCCGAGATCCGCACGGGGACGCCGGTGCGCGCCATCGACCCCTCGGTCGCGGCGGTGGGACCGAAGTTCGACGTGGAGACTCCCGGGGCGACCGGCCGGTTCGACCGCGTGGTCGCGAACGCGGCGCCGCCGCACGTCGAGCGCGACCTCCTCTCCGACGAGCACGCGCGCCGCGAGGCGTACTGGGAGTCGCGGACGTACGCCCCCTCGGCGTTCCTCATGTACTTCGGCGTCGAGGGCGACGTCGACCTCGACCACCACGCGCTCGTGTTGCCGACCGACTGGCGCCCCCACTTCGAGAAGATCTTCGACGACCCGGCGTGGCCCGACGACCCGGCGTACTACGTCCACGTCCCCTCGAAGACGGACCCGGAGGCGGCGCCCGAGGGCCGCGAGGCGGTGTTCGCCCTCGTCCCGCTGGCGCCCGGACTCGACGACGACCCGGAGACCCGCGAGCGCTTCCGCGAGCTGGTGCTCGACGATCTGGCCGAGCACGCCGGCGTCGACTTCCGCGACCGGGTGGTGTTCGAGGAGACCGCCTGCGTCTCCGACTTCCGCGAGCGCTTCAACGCGCCCCGGGGCACCGCGCTCGCGCTCTCGCACACGCTCGGGCAGACCGGGCCGCTCCGGCCGGCGCATCGCGCCCCGGGCGTCGAGGGGCTCTACTACGTCGGCGCGTACACGAACCCCGGGATCGGGATGCCGATGTGTCTGCTCAGCGGCGAACACGTCGCCGAGGCCGTGATCGAGGACGCCGGCGGCGGGGTGTTGCCGTCGGTCGTGCCGACCTCGACGCTCCGGTAGGGGCGTTCGGGAGCTCAGCGCCCTGCGCCGCTCCCGTCGACCGCCTCTTGCACGGCGACCCAGTGCGTGATCGTCCCGTCGTCGCCCGGGAGGGGCCGGAGCGAGACGCGATTCAGGAACGGGGTGCCGTCGCGCCGGTGGTTCCACAGCTCGACCGTCACCGGCTCCCAGATCGACACCGCCTCGCGGAGGTCGGCGACGGCCGGGTCACTCGTTTTCGGCCCCTGTAACAGCCGCGGGTTGCGCCCGCGGAGCGCCGCGAGCGAGTAGCCGGTGAGCTCGCGAGTCGTCCGGTTCGCGTACAGGATCGGGGTGTCGCGGTACGCCGGCCCGCAGAGCGTGACGCCGAGCGGCGCGTCGTCGAGGAGCCGAACGCGCTCGATCAGGCGCCGACCGCGGTCGGTGAGGTCGTCCGAGTCGGCGATCGCGGCGGGCAGGGCCGCCTCCGAACGCGTCCGCGGGAGCCGGTGCGGGTCGAGCCCGCGCCTCGCGGAGGCGTCGCCGCCGTCGGTGGCGTCGGGGCGATGGCCGAGGAGGTCGCGGAACGCGCTCCGGGCGGACGCCTCGTCGCACGCCAGGAACTCCAGAATCGCTTCTCTGAGACCCATCGCGCCGTCAGAAGTCCCTGCCGGTCGCGTGCAGCAGGCCGTCCGGGCGGTCCGCCGTGACCTCGTGCGTCGACATGCAGTGATCCACGGGAGCGTCCCGCATCAATCCGCGGTAACACCCACGTCAGTCGCCGGCCCCGTGGGAGGCGGAGACTAAAAGAGCGGTTTGGGAATCCCGACCCGTTATCCCGGACGGCGCGGAAGGGCGACGCGTGCAACGGAACATACAGCAGGCGAGTCGACCCCGCGGGCTCGCCACGGAGACGTGCACGCTCTCGGACGGCCGGACGCTCGCCTACGCCGTCGGCGGAGACGAGGGCGGGACGCCGGTCGTCGCGCACCACGGAACCCCGGGGTCGCGGCTGTTCGCGGCGCTCCTCTCCGAGGCCGCGGCCGGGGAGGGCGTTCGCCTCCTCGTTCCGGACCGACCGGGCTACGGGCGTTCGTCGGCGCCGCCGGTCGGCTGTGAGTGGCGCGACTGGCGGGGAGACTTAGGGGCGCTCCTCGACGCGGAGTCGGTCGACGACGCCGGGGTCGTGGGCTTTTCCGGCGGCGGGGCGTTCGCGCTCGCGGCCGCGGCGGACGAGCGGGTCGATCGCGTCGGGCTTGTCAGCAGCGTCGTGCCCCCGTCCGATGTCGGCCTCGTCAAGCTGTCGCGGATCCCCCTCGCCGTCCGCGTCCTCTTCCGGCTGTCGGGCGCGTACGCGTCTGTGGCCGGCCCCGAGGCGGTCGTCGGTCAGTACACCGACCGCTCGGTGTCGGAGGCCGTCTCGCGGGCGGTCGCCGACGACTTCCGCGAGGCCCTGCGGCCGGGAGCGAAGGCCGTCGCCCGGGAGAACCGGTGGTTCGGCGACGAGTGGGCCGGCCTGGACCGGCCGTCGGCCACCGTCCGCGCCTGGCACGGGACCCGCGACGAGAACGCGCCGCTATCGGCGGTGCGAGCGTTCGCGGATGAGACCGACGCGGGGCTCGCGACCTCCGAGACCGACCACCTCGGAACCCTCCTCGACCGTCAGAGCGAGGTGTTGCGGTGGGTCAGCGGCGCGTGACGGAATTCGAACCGCGATTAGAGTAGCGTCGCTGGCGGAACAACGAACACGGACGGACTCGCGGGGGTCCCGTGAGCAGAGAGGGACCGGAGGTCCCTCTTGCAGCCGGCGCGAAGCGCCGGCGATGCTAGCGAACGGGACCACGCGAGGGAACGAGACGAACGAAGCGAGTCGAGTGGACTCGCGGGGATTTTGAACCGGAGCCAGACGTGCTCACTCCGTTCGCTGCGCGCGACTGGCAGGGTTCAAATCCCGGCTCGTTGCAGTGTCGCGCCGCTCGCGGTGTTGCTCGCGGCGCAAAAACATGGACTCGCGGGGGTCCCGTGAGTGAAACGAACGGGACCACGCGAGGGAACGACTGAACGACCGAAGGGAGTGAAGGAGTGGACTCGCGGGGATTTGAACCCCGGGCCTTCCCCGTGCCAGGGGGATGATCTACCACTGATCTACGAGCCCTCGTACGCGTTCCATCGTTCCCCGCTGGATATATTAAGGCCTTCGACTCGGCGACGGCGGGGACACCGCGTCGCACGCGGACCGCCCGCTCCTCAGATCCGTTCGGAGTCGACGTACACGTCGAGGTCGACGTTCCGGGTCGACCCCTCTAGGTCGCGGACGGCGCGCTGGACGACGCGCTCGGCCTCGGTACGGATGAGCGGGACCGCCTTCTTGACCACCCAGTCGAAGGAGACGAGCCGCGGGAGGTCGAGCGCGTCCGGGCTGGCCGACCCCGGGTCGAACTCGACTTCGAGCGCGACCTCGCAGACCGGCGAGTCGGCGGCGTCGGTCTCGGCGTCGCCGTCGGACTCGGGGTCCGGCCCCGTCGATGTCACGCGCCAGCGCCCGCCGGCGTCGATGTCTTTCGTGATCTCCCAGTCGATCCGCTCCGGCGGCTCGACGCCCGTCACCCGCGAGTGGGCCGTGTAGGTGATCTTCCACCACGCGAACCGGAGCGCGTAGCGGGTTCCGGGGCCACCGTCGCCCTCGATCGTCCGCACGTCGTCGAGGTACTTCGAGTAGCGGGCGTACCCCGGGAAGTCGAGCAGGAACTCGTACACCTCCTCGACGTCGGCGTACACCTCGGTGCTCACGACGAGTTCGTCCACGCAGAGACGTTCGGGCGGCGCGTAATAAGCGGTCCGGCGATGGAACGATTGAGAGGGTTGGATCGGTCGTCCGGTCGGGACAGCGAGTGGGGACAGAGATTCGGCCGCTTGCTTATAAAACGCCGACTGCGCGACGAACGCCTCCAAAGCCCCAGTCGGCTCCGGTCGAGGGGCTCGCTGCGCTCCTCAGTCGCTCGTTTCACTCGCTCCTTGCGGTGTCGCCGGCGGCGAAGCCGCCGGCTGCCCGTGGCGCTACGCGCCACGCTGCTTGCGTCGCCCGTCTTCCCGGAGCCGACTGCCCCTTTGAGTCCCACCCCAACCGCACCGCAACCGCGCCTCGCGCCTCCCCAGCCTCGTCGGTCGTCCTCCGCGTTGCTCCGGACGACCGACTCCCTCGCGCACGCTGCTCGCGCCCGACGGGCGCTCGCAGGTGCGCGCCGCCGCGGAATTGTTTATATTTATAGCGTGTAGTCGTGCTTGCCCGTCTCGGAGTCGAGGAACGCCGTCAACAGGTCGATCGTCGCCGCGACGTCGTCGCCGTCGGCGGTCTCGGTGACGGTGTGGAGGTAGCGCGTCGGGATCGAGATGGCCCCGACGGGCTTCGCGCCGGCGGTGTTCTGGAAGCCGGCGGTGTCGGTGCCGCCCGCGGGCAACACCTCGTGCTGGTGGTCGATCCCCTCCGCCTCGGCCACGTCGGTCAGTCGGCCGTGGACCTTCGGGCTGGTGATCACCGAGGAGTCCTTGAGCTTGATCGCGGTCCCCTCGCCCAGCTCGGTGACGGCGTCGGCCGGCTCCCCGATCTGGGGGACGTCGTTGGCGACGGTGACGTCGAGGGCGACGGCGAGATCCGGATCGATGTCGACGCCGAGCGCATTCGCGCCTCGGAGCCCCACCTCCTCCTGTACGGTCGCCGCGAAGTGGATCGTCACGTCGGGGTCGTCGGTCCGGCGGGCGGCCTCCAGCATCGCGAACACGCAGATCCGGTCGTCGAGCGCCTTGCCGGTCACCCGGTCACCCATCCGCGTCGTCGTCTGGTCGAGCGTGACCAGGTCGCCGACGCCGACGAGCTCGGCCACGTCCTCGCCGTCGCGGCCGAGGTCGATGTACACGTCTTTCACCTCGTCGTCTTTCTCCTGCTGCTCCTCCGTGAGCGTGTGGGGCGGCACGGAGCCGATGACGCCGGTGAGGTCCTCCTCGCCGTGCACGGTGACGCGCTGGGCGCGGAGCACGCGGGCGTCGAACCCGCCGAGCGGGTCGACCTGCACGAACCCCTCGTCGGTGACGTGCCGGACCATGAAGCCGATCTCGTCCATGTGGGCCGCGACCGCGACCGAGTAGTCCGAGTCGCCCTCGACGGTGCCGACGACGTTCCCCATCGCGTCGGTGCGGACCCGGTCGGCGGTGTCGGCGAGCTCGCGGCGGACGATCTCGCGGACGTCGTCCTCGTATCCCGGAACACCGCGGGCCTCGGTCAGCTCTCGTAACAGCTCGAAGTCGAAGTCGAACGACATGCGCGACGGTTGGCGCCCAGCGACAAAGGTGGAGAGGTTCCGGCACGACAGTCGGCGTTCTCCGGAGCGGGCCGCCGACGGTTCGTCGGCGCCGCGTCGTCGTTCGAGAACCTCAAACTTGTTTATCGTTGTTCCGCAACGCTTTTGCGGTGGCTCGCGGGATGGGAGAGTATGAGTGACGTCAGATCGGAACTCCGCGAACAGTTCCTCGACGCCTTCGGCGGCGCCGACTTCCCCGTCGAGAACCAGATGGACCTCGTCCCGGCGCTCCCGAACGGTCCGGCCACGAAGTTCGAGGCCGGCGACGTGAGCCTCACGGCGATGGAGATGGCCGCGAAGCTGGGCAGCGAACAGGAGTTCCCCTACGAGACCCCCGAAGCGCTCGTCGACGACATCCTCGACGGCCTCGAGGCGAAGGGGATCCTCTGACGCCGGCGCTCCTTTTGTCGGTAGTCGGCTCTCGCCCGTAGCGCGCCGCTCGCCGACCCCTCGCCGACCCCTCGCCATCCCGGCGAGGGGTTGATAGGCGACGAGCCGTTATCTGGATCGTGGTCGTCGAGCTCATCAGCGCGGTGCCGCCGTGGATCCTCCTCGGAGTCGCGCTCGGCGGGATCGCCTCCGCCTTCGCGGCGGTCGCCTTCTACCTCGGGGACCGGTTCGTCGCCCCGAGCGTCGCCGCGGCCGGCGACGGCGAGACCGCCGCGGGCGACGAACGACGACGCCGGGAGATCCGCGAGTACCTGACGGCCATCGACGAGCGGTTCCGCGAGGACCACCCGCTCGGCGAGGTGGCCGTCCCCTTCTACCTCCCCGAGCGCGGCGTCGCAATCACGTTCGACGCGCACGACTACTTCCGGCTGGAGGGAGAGGGCGTCTACACCGTCCTCTGCGAGCACGAGATGCCGGGTCGGGGGCTCGGTCGCCGCCTCCCGTTCGACGTTATCGAGCCGGACTGGGGGCCGGACCCGTCGGTCGAACGCGGCGGCCGCGACCCGGTGGCGGCGGCGTTCGCGGAGCTCGACGTCGCCCGCGACGCCGACGCAGACGAGGTGAAACGGGCCTACCGCGAGCGGGTCAAGGAGACGCACCCCGACCAAGGCGGCGACGAGGAGTCGTTCCGCCGCGTCCGCGAGGCGTACGCGACCGCCCGCAACCACGCCGGCGGCGCGGGCGAGGAGGCCGGCCGGGGCCGTCCCGCCGCCCGGACCGACCGTACCGATTCCCCGGCGGGCTTCGGTCGGTGACGGGGGGCGACCGGTGACGGGGAGCGATCGATGACCGGGGGCGATCGATGACCGGGACCGCGTTCGGCGAGCGCGCGGCCTACCTCGACCGCCACGACGCGCTCGTCGTGGCCGACCTCCACGTCGGCCGCGGAGAGGCCTCCGCGGTGTCGCTCCCGATCGGCGAGCGGGAGGACCTCGTCGATCGGCTCCGGGGACACCTCGCTCGGTTCGACCCCGCCGCCGTCGTCGTCGCGGGCGACGTCGTCCACACGTTCGACCGCGTCACCGACCGGAGCCTCGGGACGCTGGAGGCGCTCCGCGACGCCTGCGAGGCGAGCGGCGCCGCCCTCGAACTCGTCGCCGGCAACCACGACACCGCCCTCGCGAACGCGTGGGACGACCGGGTTCACGAGGAGTACGTGTTGGACGCCGCTGGTTCTCCCCGGACCGTCGTCTGCCACGGTCACGAGGCGCCGTCGACGGCGGCCGACCGGTACGTGATCGGCCACGTCCACCCGACGATCGAGATCGAAGGCGACCGCCGACCCTGTTTCCTCGGCGGCGAGGGCGTCTACCGCGGGGTCGACCTCCTCGTCCTGCCCGCCTTCACCCGGCTCGCCCCGGGCGTGGCGGTCAACGACATGCGAACGGGGGCGTTCGACTCCCCGCTCGTCACCGACGCGGACCGGCTGGCGCCGGTCGTGGTGGACCCCGACGCGAGCGATGCGGAGGGGTCGCTCCGATTCCCGCCGCTGGGGGAGTTCCGCGAGCTGTTGTGAACGCTTTTGTCGGCGCGGGAGTACTGTGACCTATGAACACGGAAAACGCCTGCCTCGGCTGCGGCGAGCCGTTCGACTGGGGCGACGGCGAGTGCCCGGCGTGCGGCTGGGACCGCGACGAGTGGGCCGCGAGCGGTCGCCACGGGCTGGAGAAGGAGGGGCACGGAGAGCCCGAGGAGGACGGCGGGTCGGGCGGTGGCGGCGGCGGAATGGGCGGACTCGGTCCTATCCGCTGAGGGCGAGGGAACGCGGTGGAGGGGAAACGAACTGGCGGCCCGCGGCTCAGTCGTCGGTCCCGAGCGTCCACGTCGAGGTGAACTCCTCGACGTCGCCGTCGTACGCTCGCTCATCGGGGTCCGACGAATCGACGTACGACGCGCCGGACCCGTCCGGGCCGTCCGGCCCGTGTCGGGCGCGGTGAAGCGCGTCGCACACGGCGCCCTGCCCGCCCATGTTCACGGCCGCGAGCCGGGAGCGCTTCTGGACCACGTCCAGCCGGTCCGCCCGGATCGGGTCGCCCTCGGGCGTCAGGAACAGCGTGTCGCCCGGCTCCGTCACGTGTCCGCTCGTCGTGACCCGGTCGAGGTAGTCGGCGATCGGCGCGGCGTCGACGACGAGCGATAACCCGCCGAGGTCGACGTGCGCCTCGTCCCCGTCGACCGTCAGGTCGGACCGTTCGAGCGAGACGACCTGTTCGGGGTCGGCCCCAGCGTCGAGCAGCGTCCGGACCGCCTCGCGCTGTCTGGAGACGCGGGCCTTGTCGGCGATTGCGGCGCGGACCGCCGCGACGTCGCCGTCGGCGTCCGGGAACGTCTCGCCGAAGCCGTCGCGGGCGTTGACGCCGGCGGTTATCTCCTCGCCGTGCATGTGGTCGCACAGCTCGATCCGCGCCTCGCGCACCCAGTCGAGCGCCTCGACCTCGTCGCGGGCGTCGGTCGCCATCATCCACGCGAAGGCGGGCGAACACCACGCCGTCGGGAGCGTGAACCGGACCTCGACGCGGTCCCCGTCGACCTCGATCGCGTCGATGTAGTCGAGCTCGACGATGGACCGGGCGAGCTCGGGGTCCTCGACGCGGTCCAATCGATCCCTGACCGCCGCCGTCTCGTGGGGGTCGCCCGGCGGGTCGTCAGCGGATCTCTCCGCCGAGTCGCTCCGGGGATCGCCGCCGGCGTCGTCGGCCGGACCCGCGCTGCTCCCCGACATCAGTCCGCCGCGGCCCCCGCGTCACCGCCGTAGTGGGCGCCGAGGTCGAACCGCTCGGTGATGTCGTCGTCGCGGAACTGGCGTTTCTTCGCCTCGATGTCGATGTCGTACAGCTCCGCGGCGTTCTCGCCCATGATCTTCTTCATGGTTTCGACGTCGAGCTCGACGCCGTACTCGTCTCGCTGCTCGTCGGTGAGCTCGGCGTTCATCACCTGATCGACGAGCCAGTCCGGGTTCCACAGCGCGTAGTCGGAGCCGAACAGGATCCGGTCCTCGCCGAGCCAGAAGAGGAGCTCGCCCATGATCTCCCCGAACTTCCGCTCGCGGTGGGTCGACATCGCGGAGGCGACCGCGAGCCCGCCGTACACGTTCGGCTCCTGGGCCGCGATCCAGCAGAAGTCGTCGAGCCGCGGGAGCCCGACGTGGTTGACGATGAAGTTGAGCTCCGGGAACGACGAGGCGGCGTCGTCGACGTCTTTCACGTCGAACGCGTCGCGGTTGAGCGGGCGGATCGTCGGCCCCTTGTGGGCGTTGATATTCTCGATCCCGAGCTCCGAGCACTTCTCGAGGAACTCGAAGGCGTCGTCGCTGTCGAGCCGCCACCCCTTCGAGTCGCCGCGCCACTCGGCGGTGTACAGCTTCACGCCGGGGATGTCGTACTCCTCCTTGAGGTGTTCGAGGTAGCGCAGCCCCTCCTCGCCGTCGCGCGGGTCGAAGCTCCCGTTGAGCACGAACCGCTCGGGGTACTCCTCCGCAAGTTCCGCGTTCTGCTCGGTGGTGTTGAACCCCTCGTCGTAGAAGTCGTCGAGGTACGTCGGCTGGAA
Organism: Halorubrum sp. Ib24; assembly: GCF_002252745.1. Lineage (NCBI taxonomy): Archaea > Methanobacteriati > Methanobacteriota > Halobacteria > Halobacteriales > Haloferacaceae > Halorubrum > Halorubrum sp. Ib24. The sequence continues at coordinate 16,498 of NZ_NHOX01000002.1, forward strand.
GATCGCCATGTCGGCGGCCGCGTTCCCGAACAGGTCCTCGGTCATCTTGTCGGCGCCGTAGTGCCGGTACGTGTCGATGTCCCACTGCTCCTCCTCCGGGGTGAACCCGGTGTGGTAGTCGTAGAAACACTGGAGGAACTGCTCGCCCCCCTCGTGGATGATGTTCTCCTGCCGCGCGTCCCACATGTGAACGTGGCCGTCGATGACGAAGATCTCCTCGCCGTCCTTCTCGTACATACAAGTGAATGTGTGAATCGACAACACATAACTATAAGGATCGTTCAGGTAAATTACGCACCGGTTGTTCGTTCATCGGTCGAGTCGCCGGTTTCACTCCGTCGCCGTCGCGTTCGATGGCGGTCGCGACGCCGGGAGACCTCACCGTAACGAACGTTTATGATGTAGGCTGCGAGATAATCTATCACATGCAAGCAGCCAGACTCCACGAGTACACCGACGACATGAGCGAGGGACTCACGATCGACGAGGTAGACCGACCGCACGCGACGGGCGCGAGCGACGTGATCGTCGAGGTCGAGGGCGCCGGCTGGTGCCAGACGGACAACCACATCATCGAGGGGATGTGGACGGAGTACGTCCCGCAGGAGCTCCCGCTGACACTGGGTCACGAGAACGCGGGCACCGTCGTCGAGACGGGCGAGGACGTCGAGATCGTCTCGGAGGGCGACCCGGTGATCTGCCACCCGGTCCAGACCTGCGGCACCTGTCGCCCCTGCCGCCTCGGCGAGACGATGCACTGCGAGAACAGCGCGTTCAACGGCCTCACCCACGACGGCGGCTTCGCCGAGTACCTGCACACCAGCGAGCGCTCGGTGATCCCGCTCCCGTCCGGCGTCGAACCGATCGACATCGCGCCCCACGCCGACGCCGGAATCACGGCGTATCACGCGGCGAAGAAGGCGGTCGCCGACCTCAACCCGGGCGACCACGCGGTCGTCATCGGAGTCGGGGGGCTGGGCCACATCGGACTCCAGTGTCTGAGCGCGATGAGCGCGGCCCAGATCACCGCCGTCGACCTCAAGCAGTCGGCGCTGGACCTGGCCGACGGCTACGGGGCCGACCACCTGATCAACCCGAGCGAGGCGGACGTGCCGGCGGAGATCGAGGCCATCACCGACGGGACGGGCGCCGCGCAGGTGCTCGACTTCGTCGGCGCGGACGTGACGACGGGCTACGCGCCCGACATCACCGCGGGCGGCGGCGACCACCACATCATCGGCTACGGCGGGCACGTCCACGAACCGTCACAGGCGCTGGTGAACGGCGAGTTCTCCTTCGTCGGCAACATCGTCGGTCGGTACGCCGAGCTCCAGGAGCTGGTCGCGCTCGTCGAGCAGGGCGACGTCGACCTCCACACGAGTCGGTACGACCTCGGCGACGTGAACACGGTCGCCGAGAAGCTCGAACACCGCGAGATCGACGGTCGCGCCGTGATCACCCCCTGAGTCGGGAGCCGACTGCCGAGCGCAGGCCCGACCCGCAGAAGATTTTTATCGATCGTTGTGGAGCCCCCGAGTATGGACCGCAGAGCCCTCCTCTCCGCGATCGGCGGATCCGTCGCCGCGCTCTCCGGGTGTGCCGGAGCTGATCCGGGCGTTGGTCAGACGCCGAACGGGACCGACGACGGGTCGGCGGCGGCCGACGGGGAGCGATCGTCCGGCGGTGACGAGTCCGGCGCGTCCCTCGCCGTCGAGCTCCGAACGGTGTCGCACGTCGTCACCGCGTACGAGCCGTCGCCGAGCCGCGGGATCGACCCGGCGCACGTCGTCCCCGAATCCGAGGTCCCGGCCGCGCTGCGCGACCCCCTCGCCGAGGCCCGCGACGGGCGGTTCGAGACCGACGACCCGAGCGACGCGCTGCTGGCCGCGGTCGACGAGTTCCGCGTGTACGACCGCGGCGAGCTCAGGCCGTACGTCGAGCTGGACGGGACGCGCTACGCGTTCGACCCGAGGCTTCCGACGTTCACCGCGGAGCTCGTCGACGAGGAGGCCGAGGGGGACGACGAGGACCGCGTCCTCCGGGAGGCGGGGCGGCGCGACGATCTCGGCTCCGAGGCCGTCGAGACGTTCGTTACCGCCTTGACGGCGTACGGTCCGAACGCGGCCCGCGGGGAGTACCGCCGGTGCGTCCGCCCGGACGCCGTCGCCGCGTTCCTCGACGAGTACGACTACCTGGAGGACGGACGCGGCGTCTCCCGGATCGAGACGACCGTCGAGAACGAGGAGCCGCCGTACGCGATCACGGCGCGCGAACTGACCGAGAGAGACATGTGGGACCGGCCGGTAGTCGACGAGTCGGCGCTCGACGGCGAGGTGGTGTCGCTCTTCGAGCGCGCGCTGGCGTCGTCGCACCGGGAGCCGGCGTTGACGACTCCCGATCGCAGTCAGTACTTCGCCGACGAGGTGCCGGACGCCTACGGGGACGTCGCCGCGGCGTACGACGAGCCGCCGTATTACCGGCTCGACGGGACCGTGTACGACATTATCGTCGGAGAGCCGCGGTACGACCGACTCCCGGTGTCGGTCTCGGTCGCGGCGAGCGAGAGCGCGGCGAGCGAGGCCCCCGACCGGGGGTTCACCCTCACGGACGCGCCGGCGCCCGAGAACGCCGACGACGACGCTGAGGGACCGTACACGTTCACGAGCCGGGGCGCGCTGCCGAGCGCCCTCTGGGTGGTTCACGACGGGGAGCGGACGGAGCTAGATATCGTCGAAACCGAGGGCATCGAGGGGCCGCGGCCGAGTCGCAGCGACGGCGAGGCGCTGGAGTCGCTCGACGCGGGCGACGAGATGGCCGCGACGTACGCGGTCCCCGAGGGGCTCTCCGAGGGCACGTACACGAGCCGCGGGCTGTTCCACGTCTCATGGGGGGTCCCGGACCGGACGCCCGACGAGCACGGGGCGTACCCGTTCGAGCTGGAGATCGCGGTCGAATGAGCCGGGGCGGCAGTCCGCCCACCGGTCGAGGGAGCCGCCGCGGAGGAGGCTCAAGTCGGCGTTTCACCCACGGGAAACGTTTTGGTTCGCTTTCACGACGTCCGCGTATGGACGACTCTCTTCGGACCGAGGCGGGGCTCCCGTCGTCGCAGCGGTGGGCGCTGCTCGCCGGCGTCTACGCGTTCGGCTGTGCGACCCTCACGGCGTTCGTGCTCTCCGACATGCTCGGCCTCTTCGCGGAGGTGATCGGCCTCCCGACCGCGTTCTCGATGCCGCTGCTCGCGACGCCGGCGCTCGTCGTCGGCGCGGTCGTCTGGTGGGCGCTCGTCGAGCGACCGGGGAGCCTCACCTACCCGCGCGGGGCCGCGTTCGGGCTGCTCACCGCGCTCGTCACCGGCGCCCTCTGGACGGTCCGGTTCGCGTTCGTCTGGGGGCCGGAGATGCTGACGGCCGGTCCCGTCCCGCTGCTCGTCGGGTTCGTGCTCGGCATGGTCGCCGTCGCGGGCGTCCTCGTCGGCCTCCCGATCACGTACGTCCGCCGTCGGAGCCGGCGGCGGTCGGACGCCGCCGCGACCGCTAACTCCTTGTGACCGGCGCGCACACCGATCGCCCATGGACGAGAACGGCGCTGACGCCGCCGGTTCCCCCGATTCGAACGCCGACCCGCTCGCCGACGCCGACGTCTACCGCGTGCTCGGGCCGGACGGGAGCCCCCTGCCGGACGCGACGGTCCCGGACCTCTCCGACGAGCGGTTCCGCGCGATCTACCGCGATCTGGTCGTCACGCGCCGCTTCGACGAGCGGGCGGTCAGCCTCCAGCGGCAGGGGCGGATCGGGACGTACGCGCCCTGCGCGGGACAGGAGGGGTCGGCGGTCGGGTCGACCCACGCGCTCGCCGACCGCGACCTGATAAGCTACCAGTACCGCGAGCACGGCGCGGTCGTCGTCCGCGACCTGCTCTCCGAGTACCTCCCCTACTGGATGGGTCACGAGTCCGGGACCGAGGCGATCGCCGACGGCAACGTGTTCCCGCTGAACATCGGCATCGGAGCGCACCTGCCGCACGCGGTCGGCGCCGCGTGGGCGTTCGACTACCGCGACGAGGACCGGGTCTCGGTCGCGCACTTCGGGGACGGCGCGACCAGCGAGGGCGACTTCCACGAGGCGATGAACTTCGCGGGCGTCTTCGACACGCCGACGCTCTTCTGCTGTCACAACAACGGGTGGGCGATCTCGATCCCCCAATCGCGCCAGACCGCGAGCGAAACCTTCGCCGAGAAGGCGACCGCCTACGGGTTCGACGGCGTCCGCGTCGACGGGATGGACCCGCTCGCGAGCTACGTCGTCACGCGGGAGGCGGCCGAGCGCGCCCGGGCCGGGGGCGAGGGACCGGCGGACGCGTCCGCCGACACCCCCCGCCCCGCCCTGATCGAGTTCGTCGAGTACCGATTCGGCGCGCATACCACCGCCGACGACCCGACCGCCTACCGCGACCCCGACGACGTCGATCCGTGGCGCGCGCTCGACCCGCTCGACCGCATGGAGGCGTTCCTGCGGGAGACCGGGCGGATCGACGACGAGGGCGTCGCGGCGATCCGCGAGGAGGCCGACGACGTCGTCGCCGACGCGATCGACGTCGCGGAGTCGATCGAGGCCGATCCGACCGACATGTTCGACCACGCGTACGCCGACCTCCCGCCCGAGATCCGCCGCCAGCGCGACGAGTTGCTCGCGGCGATCGACGAGCACGGCGAGGGGTCGTTCCACCGAGAGGAGTAGGCGCTGCGGAGCGCGACGCTACTTATAAATAGTCGCCCGCGGCCGCGGCCGCCGTTCGGCCGCTCTCCAGCGCGCCCTGGATCGACGACCACGCCGTGTAGTCGCCGGCGAGAACGACGGGGCCCTCGGGGTCGTCGGGGTCGGGGAGGTCGGCGTGGACGCCGGGCGGCTGCGCGAACTGCGCGAACCGGATCCGGTGGACGTCGAGCGTCTCTAGCCCGTCGAACCCGCGGTCGGGGTACCACGCTTCCAAGGCGTCGCGGACGTCGTCCCGGAGCGCGTCGGCGGGGCGGTCCAGCGACGCCTCGCCGAGGAACGTCGCCGCGAGCAGCGCGCGGTCGTCGGGGGCGTACTCGGGGGCGACCTCCGACATCGGTATCACGGCGTTGGGCGATTCGTCGGCCGCGTTGAGCAGGATCCGCTTCCCGGTCTCGAACGACTCGCCCGCGGGGAGCGCGTACCAGCCGGTGACGTTGGGAACGGCCTCGGTGGGGATCGACTCGACGCCGGTCAGCCGCCGGGCCTCCGGCGGAGTGGGGGCGACGACGACCGCGTCCGTCTCCCGCGTCGAGCCGTCCGCGAGCTCGACGGTGGCCCCCTCGGCGTCGGCGCGTCCCGTGCGGAACGGGATCCGCCCCTGGCCCGCAGTTCGGACCGATTCGACGTCCTCGCCGGTCTCGATCGTCACGCCCGCCTCGCGGGCGCGGGCGGAGAGCGTCTCGGGGATCGCCGTCATGCCCTCGGCGGGGACGCCGATGGCGCCGCGGCCCATCGCGCGGAACGTGTACTCGAACACCTGCTTCGAGGTGGAGAGGCTCCGGTCGAGCGTGATCCCGCCGTAGAAGGGCTCGACGAAGTTGGTCACGTAGTCGTCCGCGAAGCCCCAATCGCGGAGGTACTCGCGGATGGAGTCGTCCCGCCCGGCGAAGAAGTCGCCCTCGTCCCGCTTCGAGAGGTCGTACCGGAGCGCGAGCGTCCGGAGCTTGTCCGAAAACGAGACCTCGTCGTTCAAGAGCGAGGGGATCGCCCCGCGGGGATCGCGGAGGGGGTCCGAGAGGGTCGACCGCGATCCCGGCCGGCAGATCGTCGCGCCGGGAGCGAAGCGCCGGACGTCGAGGGCGTCGGCGTCGAGCTCGGCCGCGACCGCCGGGTAGCTCGTGAACAGCACCTGAAAGCCGCGGTCGATAGTGAACCCGTCGACGGTCTCGGTCCGCACGCGTCCGCCGACATCGGGCCGTCGCTCGTACAGCGTCACGTCGGCGCCCGCCTCGGCGAGCCGGGTCGCCGCGACGAGCCCGGCGAGCCCGCCGCCGACGACGGTGGCGTCTCCGTCCATACGCCCGATTCGGGTCGAGAGCTTATAAGCGGCGGCGAGTCGGACCCGACCCGGCGAGTGCCGACCGGCGAGTCGCGCCGGCGGGGCGGGAACCGGGCCGTCGCGCGCGCCGGACCGCGTCGGTCACACCGCGCGTCGGTCACACCGCCAGCCGGACGTCCGGTTCCGCGGTGAACGAATCCACGCACCGGTCACAGAGCCGCAGGTCGAGCTCTCTGGAGCCGGAGTCCGCCTCGAAGACGAGCGAAACGCGGCCGAAGGCGGGAGCGCCGCAGTGGGTGCATCGCCCCGCCCGCGCGTCGGGACCCGGCTCCGACCCCGACGGGTCTCGACCGCTCATGTGCACCGGGCGCGGCCGCCTGCCCTCTCGGCTGACGGTCGCGGTCCTTCGGTAATCGAAGCTCGTGTGATCGACCTCCGTCGCGGTCCCGACCCGGAAGTCGTCGTCTCGTTCGCGATCGCGGCGGCTCCCGCGGTCGCGGTCGATATAGCAGATGGCCGCCAAGTCATCAGTGCTCATTGATCTGTCGCGGAGTCGAATCAAACCGTACCCTGTCGGTGGCTTTCACGTACAAGCCGCTTTTATATACTTAATTAGCCGCGATTCCGACGCGCGTCCGGGAGGTCCAACGCGTCGTGGACGACGTTTCGCACCCCGCGCCGGACGCGCTCCGAGGCGGCCTGTTGGGTGATCCCGAGAGCCGCTCCGATCTCCTCTAAACTCGCGTCGCGCGGAACGTCGAAGTAGCCCCGCTCCGCGGCGGCGGAGAGCGCTTCGCGCTGCTCCGGCGTCCAGGGCTTCGACCCCCGGTCGGACCGTTGTTCCAGCTCGTAGATGCTGTCGATCCTGAACTCCGTGATGTCGTTGTCGGCGAGGTACTGGTAGAACTCGGCGACGTTCTGATGGTCGGGAAACCGGAGCCGCAGCCGCCAGAAGTCGTTCGTGCTCTTGCCTTCGAGCACCGCGCCGTCGGCGTCGACGATGCCTTTGACGACGTCGAGCTCGTCGGTCACCCACTCGACGCGGTAGAGGCGCTGGCGTTCCTCGGCGCCGTCGATCAGCAGCTCGTCGAGCACGGCGACCGAACGCGTCTTGTCGCTGGCCTCTAGCGACTCGGTGAGCGAGTCCAACGTCGCCGACTCCCCGGTGACCCACACGTACGGTATCACGCGGTCGCCGGTCGGAACGATGCGTTCGAGCTCGGCCTCCAGCGCGAGGTCGGCGACGAAGCCGCCGAGCTCGAAGCGGTCGACCGAGATGCCGAAGTCGACGAGGATGGTCATAGAACATGTTTCTAATACAATAGTTTATATGTTCCTCTCAGCAACAGTCACGGATCGGTACGGATCGGATCCGACCGACGGACCGCAGAGACCGGCTCCGAATCGGCGACGTCGCGCCCGTCCGCGCGTCGAGTGAGAAGCGATTAGTCGCCGCCGCCGCAAGGGTGCGTATGGAGTCGACGGAGACGACGACGGCGTTCCGCGGGCTGAAGAGTCGCGCGTCTGGCCGCGTTCACGAGACCGCGGACCCGACGGCGGTGTCGGCCGAGGAGCAGGCGCGCGGGCTCGACCCCGCCTACGACTACGACGCGGTCGACCCGGAGGCGCTGTTGGGGTCGCCCGAGGACGGCCCGGCGGGCGCGGGGCGCGGCCACTGGCGCTTCGACGCGCTGCTCCCGTTCCCGGCCGAGACGGCGATCTCGGCCGGCGAGGGCGCGACGCCGCTCGTCCCGACCGATCGGCTCGCCGACGAGCTCGACGTCGATTCGGTGTACGTCAAAGACGAGGGGCGGAACCCCACGGGGACCGTGCTCGACCGCGGCCTCTCGGTCGCGCTCACCGCGGTCGCGGCGCGGGCGGCCGAGGGCGCCGACGTCGAACCGCTCGCGTGCGCGAGCCCGGGCAACGCCGGGCAGTCGATGGCGGCGTACGCGGGCCGGGCCGACCTGCGCTCGTACGCGTTCGTCCCCTCGCGGTGCGCGTTCTCGAACAAGGCGATGACGAACGTCCACGGCGGCGACATGCGCGTGGTCGGCGGCCGGTTCCCCGCGGCGGCCGCGGCGGTCGACGAGCAGCTGGAGACCGACTACACCGACCTCGGCGAGTTCGCGACGCCGTACCGCCACGACGGCGCCAAGACGCTCGCGTTCGAGCTGGTCGCCGATCTCGGCGACGCGCCCGACGTCGTCGTCGTCCCCACCGGCTCCGGCGAGGTGATCGCGGGCGTGTACAAGGGGTTCACCGAGCTGGTGCGGGTCGGCGCGGTCGACGCGGTCCCGCGACTCGTCGCCGCGCAGGCGGCGGGCTGCGCGCCGATCGCGGCGGCGGTCGAGCGCGGCCTCGACGAACCGGAACCGTGGGAGACGCCCGACACGATCTGCGGCGAGCTGGAGATCGCCGACCCCGCGGGCGGCGCGGCCGCGGTCGAGGCGGTCACGGAGAGCGGCGGGACGGCGGTCGGCGTCGAGGACGAGGACGTGCTCGCGAGCGCGGTCGCCGTCGCCCAGAATGAGGTCATGGAGATGGGCGCTACCGGCGGCGCCGCGCCCGCCGGCGCCTGGGCGCTCAAGGAGGACGGGTTCTTCGACGGCGACGAGACGGTCGTGCTGGTCAACAGCGACGCCGGGCTCAAGACGCCTGACGTGCTGCGCAGCCACCTGATGGGACAGGGTATCTGAGCGCTGGGGCGGCGAGCGCGGCCGGCTGGCCTCCACGCGCCGCCGCGGTCGCCGACGTCGGCCGGGGAACCGTTTTTACGTCGGCCCGCGTACGTGAGAGTATGTACGTCCGCGACGCCAAAAACCGTGACGAGGCGTGGTTACTGGACGCGATCGAGCGGCTCGGGCTCGACGACGTCGCCTTCCGTTCGCGGGACTACGTGATCGCGGTCGACCAGGAGTCGGGCGACCGAGCCGGGTTCGGTCGGCTCCGGCTCCACCGCGGCGACGAGGGCGAGGAGAACCGGATCGAGCTCACCGGGATCGGCGTGCTCCCCGAGTGGCGCGGTCGCGGCGTCGGCGCGCACGTGGTCGAGCGCCTCGTCGACACCGCGGCCGCGGACGGGTTCGAGACGGTGTACGTCCTCACCGATCAGCCCGCCTACCTGACCCAGTTCGGCTTCGAGGAGGTCGACACCGACGAGCTCCCGCCGGCGCTCTCCGACCGGCTCGACGAGAAGCGAGAGTTCCTCGGCGGCGGCGTCGTCGGCCTGCGGCTCCCGGTCGACGCGTTCGAGATGCCGGACCGCTTCCGCGAGGCGTTCAAGGAGGCCGAGCCGGCGGAGTCGGCCGACGGCGACGAGACGGAGTCCCCCGAGGACTTCGGGATCGATCCCGAGTCGGCGACGTATAAGTACGACACCGGGCGGTGATCCGCGTCGAGGGCGCACCCGGAGCGCGGCCGCGACCCCGACCGCTTATCGCCCCGCCGGCCGACGACCGGATATGGACCTGATCGAGGCCGCGCGCGACGCGCTCGACGACGCGCACGTCCCGTACTCCGAGTACCGCGTCGGCGCCGCGCTCCGAACCGCCGACGGGACCGTCTACACCGGCTGTAACATCGAGAACGCGAACTACTCCAACAGCCTCCACGCCGAGGAGGTCGCGCTCGCGGAGGCGGTGAAGAACGGCCACCGCGAGTTCGACCGGATCGCCGTCACGTCCGGGGTGCGAGACGGCGTCACCCCCTGCGGGATGTGCCGGCAGACGCTCGCGGAGTTCGCGGCCGACGACCTCGTCGTCGTCTGCGACGAGGGCGACGGCGAGACGAGCGCGTACACGCTCGGCGAGCTGCTCCCGAACACGATCTCGGAGGGAACGCTCGACGACGCGAGGGACGTCTGAGGGCGGAGGGGAGGCCGAGCCGCCGGGCGGCGGATCGCGAGACGGAACTACTTTTAAACGGCTCGCCGAAGGGCGGAGACATGACCGACGAAAGCGAGACCTCCGCCGACGGCGCCGCGGGCGACAGCGAGGACCCCAACGACGAGGCCGGCTACCACGTCGAGGTGGGGCCAGACGACGTCGCCGACGCCGTGCTCCTCCCCGGCAACCCCGAGCGCGTCGACAAGGTCACGACGCTGTGGGACGACCACGACGAGGTCGCGCACCACCGCGAGTACCGCACCGCGACGGGCAGCTACGACGGCGCGCCGATCTCGGTGACGTCGACGGGGATCGGCTCGCCGTCGGCCGCCATCGCCGTCGAGGAGCTCGCCCGGGCGGGCGTGGACACGTTCATTCGAGTCGGCTCCTGCGGCGCGATCCAGCCCGGGATGGACGTCGGCGACCTCGTGATCACGACCGGTGCGGTCCGGCAGGAGGGGACGAGCGACGAGTACGTCCGCGAGGACTACCCGGCCGCCGCCGACGGGGAGGTCGTCTCGGCGCTCGTCGCCGCCGCGGAGCGGCTGGGCCACGACTACCACACCGGCGTGACGATGAGCGCCGACTCCTTCTACGCCGGCCAGGGCCGTCCCGGCTTCGAGGGGTTCGAGGCCGCCGGCTCAGACGAGCTGGTCGCCGAGTTGCGGGACGCGAACGTGAAGAACATCGAGATGGAGGCGTCGGCGATCCTCACGATCGCGAACGTGTACGGGCTCCGCGCCGGCGCGGTCTGTTCGGTGTACGCGAACCGCGTGACCGGCGAGTTCCGCACGGAAGGCGAGTCGCGAGCGGCCGAGACCGCGAGCCTCGCCGTGAAGCTCCTCGCGCGTATGGACGAGGTCAAGCGGGAGGCGAGCGCCGACCGCTGGCACGCCGGGCTCTCGCTGTAGACCGGAAAGCAGTCCCCCGGTCTCGTCGCCCTCACGGACGTTCCAAAGCGACTTTACCCGCGCACTGCGGAACGATAGGCATGAGTACACAGGTCGTCGTCGTCGGCTCCGGCTACGCCGGGGCGGGTGCGGTGAAGGCGTTCGAAGACGAGGTCGGCGAGGGCGAGGCGGAGCTCACGTGGGTCTCGGAGCACGACTACCATCTCGTTCTCCACGAGGTCCACCGGGCCATCCGCAACCCCTCGGTCGCGGACAAGATCACCATCCCGGTCGACGAGATCAAATCGCCCGAGACGGCGTTCGTGCAGGGGCCGGTCGTCAACGTCGACACCGACGAGCGCGTCGTCGAGACGGACGACGGGACGACCGTCGACTACGACTACCTGCTGCTCGGCGTCGGCTCCACGACCGCCTTCTTCGGCATCGACGGCCTGAAAGAGCACTCCCACCAGCTCAAGAGCCTCGACGACGCGAAGGCGATCCACGAGGACGTGCGGTCGGCCGCGGCCGAGGCGACCCGGTCCGACCCCGTCGAGGTCATCGTCGGCGGTGCCGGGCTCTCCGGCATCCAGACCGCGGGCGAGATCGCGGAGTACCGCGACAAGCACCGCGCCCCCATCAACATCACACTCGTCGAGGGGCTCGACGAGGTCTTCCCCGGAAACGACGCCCAGCTTCAGGGCGCGCTCCGCCAGCGGCTGGAGGACGCCGACGTGGAGATCCTCACCGGCGACTTCATCTCGAAGGCCGACGAGGACGCGGTCTACCTCGGCGGCGGCGGGGACGAGGAGGCCGAGGAGCTCGCCCACGACGTCTTAGTCTGGACCGGCGGGATCACGGGCCAGCCGGAGCTGGAGAACGTCGAGGTCGAGAAGGACGAGCGCTCCAACCGGGTCCACGCAGCCTCCGACTTCACCACCAGCGACGACCGCGTGTTCGCCATCGGCGACACCGCCCTCGTCGAGCAGGGCGACGACGACGTGGCGCCGCCGACCGCGCAGGCCGCCTGGCAGGCCGCCGAGGTCGCCGGCGAGAACCTCGCGCGGGCCGCCCGCGGCGCGCCCCTCCAGTCGTGGGAGCACTCGGACAAGGGGACCGTCATCTCCGTCGGCGAGAAGGCGGTCGCTCACGACGTGGTCGGGATGCCGATCAAGACGTTCGGCGGCACCCCGGCGAAGCTGCTGAAGAAGTCCATCGCGGTGCGGTGGATCTCGAAGGTCTCCTCGCCCGGGCGCGGCGTGAGCGCGTTCGGCGACATGTAGGCTCGGCGGTCACGACGTAGGCTCGGCGGTCACGACGTAGGCTCGGCGGTCACGACGTAGGCTCGGCGGTCACGACACCGGTCGAAGCGGCTTTTCGCGGTCACCGGCTTTCGACTTCGACAGCGGCGGCGCTCTGGCCGTCGGCGGGTCGAGTGTGAGAGCGGAAGAGAGGTGTCGCCGGCGAGACCGTTGATTTCGGCGGTCGTCAGTGCTCGGCGGGCTCGTCGGGGGCGCGCATGTCGTCGATGCGGAGGATGAGGATGTTCGCGGTGTCGTCTTTCCCGTCGACGGTTCCGTCGATGACGAGCTTCGAGAGCGGCGTGGGGCCGACGGTGACTGAGTCGCCCTCGTGGAAGCTCCGGACGGAGCCCTGGACGTGGATCTCGGCGCGGCAGAGCTCGGGGTGGTGAACGCTGGAGAGGTCGATCCCGTCGACGTTGACGCCCGTTACCTCCTCGCCCTCGTGGAAGATCGGGACGTCGGCCGGCTCGTCCATGCGCTGGATGTCGAGCGCCTCGTACGCGTTCGAGGTTGGCTTGTAGCCGCCCTTCGGACCGGGGACGCCCTCGACCAGCTGGAGCGCTTTCAGGCTCTGCATCTGGTTGCGGATCGTGCCGGGGTTGCGGTCGACTTCCTCGGCGATCGCCTCGCCCTTGACGGCGTCTTCCTGTTCCCCGTACAGGTTGATGAGGGCCGTGAGGATGCTTTTCTGACTCGACGTGAGCTCGATCGATGACATGGTCGCGAATAGATTGCGGCACCGCTTAAATGCGATGGAAGCCCATTATAAACGATCGTGCGAGATCCGCCGATCCGCGCCGTCGACGGCTACGATCCGTACGTCGACGGCTACGACCCGTACCGTCTGCGCAGCCGGACGTACGCGAGCGGGCTCGAGAGCGCGACGACGACGCCGACCCCGATCAGGGCCAGTCCGAGGTCGCTCACGAACAGGGCGATCCCGGCGCCGACGAGGCCGATCACCGCCCCGGTGAAGGCCACGGCGATCATGCCGCCGATCGGTTCGATGTCGCTGCCGCTGACGTCGGCGGGGTCGAACTCGGGAGGTGGCTCGTCGGCGGCGTCGCTTCCGGCGTCGTCCTCGTCGGCGGCGGCGGAACTGCCGTCGCCCTCGTCGACAGCGCCGGAACCGCCGTCGGTGCCGCTCATACCCGACGATCGGGACGCGGCGACAAAACCGTGTGCGATCGCGTCCGGCGGTCGGTCCGGCTGGACCCCCGCCATTCAAGCGCCGGGACGCCGCGTCCACTGGTATGACCACCGTCAGGATCATCGGCGCGCCGACCGACTACGGGGCGAACCGACGCGGCGTGGACATGGGACCGTCGGCCATCCGGTACGGCGGGCTCGCCGACCAGCTCGCGAGCGCGGGCGTCGAGACCGTCGACGCCGGCGACCTCGCGGTCCCGCGCGCGGAGGAGCGCGACCCGGACGCGGACGCCCCGAGCGGGGGGAAAGCGAAGTTCCTCGGGGAGACGGCCGACGTCTGCCGGCGCCTCGCGGACGAAGTGGGCGGAACGCTCGCCGACGGCGCCGTCCCGCTCGCGCTCGGCGGCGACCACTCGATCGCCATCGGGTCGCTCGCGGGGTCCGCGCGCGACGCCGACATCGGGGCCGTGTGGTTCGACGCTCACGCCGATCTCAACACGCCCTCGACGACCCCCTCGGGCAACGTCCACGGGATGCCGCTCGCGGCCGCGCTCGGCTTCGACGAGTTCGCGGGGTCGGAGTGGGCGAACGCGCCCGGGCTCACCCCGGAGAACGTCGCGCTCGTCGGGCTCCGCTCCGTCGACGAGTCGGAGGTCGAGGTCATCCGCGAGCACGGCTTCGCGGCGTACACGATGTCCGACATCGACGAGCGCGGGATCACCGACGTCACCGAGGAGGCGATGGCGACCGCGGGCGACGGCGTCGACGGCGTCCACGTCAGCCTCGACCTCGACTGGCTCGATCCCAACGAGGCGCCCGGGGTCGGGACGCCGGTCCGCGGCGGGGTGACCTACCGTGAGGCCCACAGCGCGATGGAGATCGTCGACGAGGCCGGCAGCCTCCGGTCGATGGAGCTCGTCGAGGTGAACCCGACGCTGGACCAGCACAACGAGACGGCCGAGCTCGCGACGGAGCTGGCGGCGAGCGCGTTCGGGAAGCGGGTGTTGTAAGGAGTGACCCGCGGCGGTCAGACCCCGCGGTCCAGCTCGTCGACGACGCGCTGGAGGTCGGCCTCGCGCTCGATCTCCCGTTTGATCTCCTCGCGGCGACGGACGGCCGCGGAGTCGGCGTCGTAGGCGCGGACGAACTCGGCGCGGGTGTGCTCGTCGAACGCGTGTCGGATCGCGAAGTAGCCGTCCGGGACGATCGTGCCGCACACCTTGCACTCGTGGCGCTGGTGGCCGTCGGTCTGGTGGACGATGGCCGACTCAACGTCGTCGAAGGCGGCGTCACAGCCGTCGATTCCGCACGTCCAGCGAGGCATGTGTTCCCGTCGCTCCCGCGGGGGATTAACCGTTTCCCCCGGCGGCGACGGGTCGTCGGCGCCGCCCGGGAGCGTCGGCGTCGGACGCGCTCGCTGTACCCCGCGCCGGAACCGGATCCGCTCGCCGTCGAACGATACCCCTTTGCTCGGGGACGCATATCGTGCATTCGTGACCCGATCGAGAACGCGCGTCGACGCCCACGTGAAGGTGCTCGACGACGACGTCGTGGCCCTCGCGAAGGAGCGGGGGATCGACGCGCTCGTGTACGCGCCACACTTCACCCGGCTCCGGACGGTCCAAGAGCGCGCGGGTCGGTACGCCGACGACGACCTGACGATCGTCCCGGCTCGCGAGGTGTTCACCGGCGACTGGGGGAACCGCCGGCACCTCCTCGTCCTCGGGCTGGAGGAGCCGGTTCCCGACTACATCACCTTCGAGGCGGCCATGGCCGAGTTCGAGCGACAGGACGCCGTCGTGCTCGTCCCCCACCCCGGCTTCGCCACCATCTCGCTGACTCGCCCGGAGATCGCGGCGCACGCCGAGCGGCTCGCCGCGGTGGAGACGTACAACACCAAGCTCCTCCCGCACCAGAACGGCCGGACGCGACGGATCGCGGAGGTGACCGATCAGCCCGGGTTCGGCTCCTCGTACGCGCACCTCCCCGGCACCGTCGGCGAGGCGTGGACCGAATTCGAGGGCGACTTCGACGACGCCGACGCGGTCGTCGACGCCTTCCGACAAGAGCGTCCCCGGACAGTGGTCCACCGCGGCGGGGTCCGCCACCAGCTCCGCGGGCTCCTCGAGTTCGCGCACCTCGGCTACGAGAACACCTGGGAGAAGCTCGACCGGCTGTTCCTCTCCGGCGACGAGCCGACCCTGCCGACGAACGTCGTGTACGAGGGTCGGTTCAACGACGTGAGCGTCTACTCCGGGACGCTCTCGGACTACCGACCGAAGTGACGCGGCCGCCGTTCCGCGATCGCAGAGAAGTGAGACGCCTCAGACGCCGAGCCCCGCCGCCGCCTCCGAGGCGGCCGCCGAGAGATCGAGGTCGAGCGTCACGACGTAGGTGTGGAGCGCCCAGAACGCCGCCAACTCCAGCGCCGTGATGACGACGGTGACGAGGTCGGCGTACTTGCTGCTCGTCGTCACGCCGGAGGGGAGGCCGTACTCCGTGTCCGACAGCGGGTGGAACAGCGCGATCCCCCGGCGGCTCCCGACGACGTCGAGGAGGTAGTGGGTCAACACGCCGATCCAGACGTACTGGAGGTTCCCGAAGACGATCGGGTACGCGACGAAGACGGCGAGCACCGGGAGGCTGTGGAGGGTCTTCCGGTGGCGACCGAACGCGGTGTCGACGTCGGGGAACAGCGCCCCCAGCACGATCGGCACGGTGATCTGGGCGGTGGTCCGCGCCGTGGCCATGTCGAGCCCGGGCTCGATGACGAAGCCGAGCCCGAGCGCGAGCAGCAAGGCGTTGAGGACGTGGCCGCGTTTGTTCATACCACCGGGTGGCTGGGGCCGTAAGTGAAACCTCCGGATTCGGGCGACCGGCGGAGGGCGGTCCAGCCGGTCGCGCGAGCGCGCCGTCCGTTTGACTCGGGCGCGCCGCCGGTCGAAAGAGCCACGGCGGACGCCGCCCAGCGGTCGGTATGGAGTACGAGGAGCCGAAGTTCTTCCACGTGATGCAGTACGCGGCCGCGGCCGACCGCGACGTCATCGACATGGTGAGCGGCAACCCCGACTGGGAGCCGCCCGCCGCGCTGCGGGAGGCGCTCCGCGAGTACGCCGACCTCCCCCCGGACGCCTTCCAGTACCCGCCGAGCGAGGGCCTGCTGGAGCTCCGGGAGGCGATCGCCGAGCGGCGGAGCGTCGACGTCGACCGCGTCGTCGTCACGAACGGGACCGGCGAGGCGAACTATCTCGCGATGGCGCGCGCGTTCGATCGGGACGCCGGCGACGAGGCCGTCCTCCTCGATCCGGTCTACCCGTACTACCCCGGGAAGGTGGACATGCTCGGCGGCGAGGCGGCGCTCGTCCCGACCGAGCGCGACGGCGGCCTCGACGTCGCGGCGATCCGCGAGGCCGCGAGCGCGGACACCGCGCTGATCGTTTTGAACACGCCGAACAACCCCACGGGAGCCGTGTACGACCTCGACGCGGTTCGCGAGGTCGTCGAGATCGCGCACGCGGTAGACGCCCTCGTCCTCGTCGACGAGGTGTACGACCACTTCGACCAGACCGGCCGCTTCGAGTCGGCGCTGACGCTGGACTCCGACCGCGTGATCGTCACCAGCGGCTTCTCGAAGTCGATGGCGATCACGGGCTTCAGAGTGGGGTACGGGATACTCCCGGCGGGCCACGTCGGCGACGCGAAGACGCGGCACATGCTCGTGAACGTCGCGGGCCCCCGGCCGTCGCAGTACGCGGTCCACCACGCGCTCGCGGAGACGCCGCCCGAGTACTACGCGGAGGCCCGCGAGCTGCTGGCGGACCGGGCGGACGCGTTCACCGACGCGCTCGACGCGGCCGGCGCGGAGTACAGCCGCCCCGAGGGCGCCTTCTACGTGCTGGCGCGCTTCGAGGGCTTCCCCGGGACGATGGCGAACGTGAAGCGGTTAGTCGACGAGGCCGGCGTCGCCGGGATGCCCGGCGAGGCGTTCGGCAGCGCGCGCGACGAGTGGATCCGGTTCGCCCTCGTCACCCCCCGCGCCGTGGAGGCCGCGGAGCGGCTGGCGGACTACTTCGGAGACTGATCCGCGGCGGATCGCGGTCGGCGCGTGCCTGCGAGGCCGCCTGGCGGCCGAGCAGCACGCGCGAGGGAGTCAGTCGCCCGGAGCGACGCGGAGGGCGACTGACGAGGCTGGGGAGGTTGAGGTGTGGGACGGTGCGGACGGGTGGGATTCAAAGGGGCAGGCGCGAGGCGGGCGGAGGCGACGCAAGCACCGTAAGGAGTGAGCGCAGCGAACGACTGAGGAGCGCAGCGAGCGTGCGCCCGCCTCGCGCCTGGGGCTTTGGCGGTGTTCTCCGTCGATCCCCGACCAGCGATTCAGTAACGTTCAACCGAAACGTACCGAACCGCGTCTAGCCGAAGTTCTCGACCTTCGCGGCGTCCGCGTCGCCGCCGGCGGCGTCGATTCCGGCCTCGGCGTCGGCCACCAAATCGGCGAAGCCGTACACGAAGACGGTCTCGCCGTCGACGCCCGTCAGCGCCTCGGCGACCGCGTCGTCGAGTTCCTCGTCGGCGTCGAGGAGGTGGATCGCGGCGCCGCGCTCCTTCAGCCGGTCCAAGCGGTCCGCGTGCGACACGTCGTCGTCGCGGTAGACGACCGCGGCCTCCGCGCCGTCGTCGAGCGCGCGCTCCGCGATGGCGACCGCCGGGCCGACGCCCGGGCCGCCCGCGATCACGACCGCTCGCGGCTCGCCGTCGTAGTGCTGGTCGCCGAACGGGCCCGAGAGCGTCATCTCCGTGCCCGCCTCCGCGTCGGCGAGGAACGCGGAGAACTCGCCGCCCTCCTCGGGATCGATGCCGACCGTGACCTCGAAGCTGTCCCCGACCGTGGGCGACGAGAGGGTGTAGAAGCGGGCGACCGACTCGCCGTCGATCTCGGTGCCGAGCCTGACGAACTGACCGGGTTCGGCGGCGAACCCGTCCGGCGCGTCGAACCGGAGGGCGTACGTGTCGCGGCCGACCGCCTCGACCGCGCTGACCGTCGCTGTCGTGTCCATACGACAGATCCGGTCGGCGGACACAAACGTGTTCCCGTCCGCGTCGGTGTTGCCCGCGTCTGAGACGACCGGCCGGTGACGGGCGCTCGGGATTCGACGAACGTCGAAAAACGACTGCGACGCAGAGGGTCGATCGTGAGGAAAAATGGAAAACGATCGTCCACCTGAGACGGTTTTAGATGGGAATTTTTTGTTGTATATCCATATATACGATTAAATATGGACGAATGTTTGAAAAGCCGCTGGTAGCTCCTTCCAGAAGTCTTTTGATGAGTCCGGCGAAACCTGCGACATAGCATGGCTGCGGACTTCAACTGGGCCGTCGGCGGGGAGGCCGGCGACGGCATCGACTCGACCGGGAAGATCTTCGCGCAAGCGCTCTCTCGGGCGGGTCGACACGTGTTCACGTCGAAGGACTTCGCCTCGCGGATCCGTGGCGGTTACACCGCCTATAAGGTGCGAACCTCCGTCGACAAGGTACAGAGCGTCGTTGACCGGCTCGACGTGCTCATCGCGTTGACCCCCCGGACCATCGAGGAGAACCTCGACGAGCTCCACGAGGGGTCGGTGATCATCTACGACGGCGAGCGGACCACGATGCAGGACGTCGAGATCCCCGGGGAGATGACCGGGATCGACGTCCCGCTCAAGCGGCTCGCCGAGGAGGCCGGCGGGGCGATCATGCGGAACGTCGTCGCGCTCGGCGCGGCCTGCGAGGTCGCCGAGTTCCCCATCGAGAACCTCGACTCCGCCCTGGAGAAGCGATTCGCGGACAAGGGCCAGAAGCTCGTCGACAACAACAAGGAGGCCGCCCGCGCGGGGCGGTCGTACGTCGGCGAGGAGTACGACCACGAGTTCGACTACGACTTAGAGACCACCGACGAGGACTACGTCCTCCTCAACGGCGACGAGGCCATCGGCATGGGCGCCATCGCCGCCGGCTGCCGCTTCTACGCCGGCTACCCGATCACGCCCGCGACCGACGTGATGACGTACCTCACCGGCCGGATCGAGCGCTACGGCGGCCACGTCGTGCAGGCCGAAGACGAGCTCTCCGCGATCAACATGGCGCTCGGCGCGGCCCGCGGGGGCGCGCGGTCGATGACCGCGACCTCCGGGCCCGGGATCGACCTGATGACGGAGACGTTCGGGCTCATCGCCACCTCGGAGACGCCGCTCGTCATCTGTAACGTGATGCGCTCCGGGCCCTCGACCGGGATGCCGACGAAACAGGAGCAGGGCGACTTGAACCAGATGCTGTACGGCGGCCACGGCGAGGTGCCGCGGTTCGTGCTCGCGCCGACGACCATCGACGAGTGCTTCTGGAAGACGGTCGAGGCGTTCAACCTCGCCGAGAAGTACCAGCTCCCCGTCTACCTCACCGCCGACCTCTCGATGGCGGTCACCGAGCAGACGTTCTCCCCGGACACGTTCGACATGGACGCGGTCGAGGTCGACCGCGGCTTCGTCGTCGACGAGGCCGACATCGACGACCACATGAGCGACTCCGGCGGCTTCCAGCCCCACGAGATCACCGACGACGGGGTGTCGCCGCGGGCGTTCCCCGGCACCGCCGACGGCGCGCACATGTCCACCGGGCTCGAACACGACGAGCAGGGCCGCCGGACCGAGGACACCGAGATGCGCGTCGCACAGGTCGACAAGCGCAACCAGAAAGTCGAGACGGCCCGCGAGCGCGAGGACTGGAGCCCGCGCGAGTTCGGCGACGCGGACGCCGACACGCTCGTGATCACGTGGGGGTCGAACGAGGGCGCGCTCGCCGAGGCGGTCGAGATGCTCGACGACGAGGGGCTCGACGTGCGGGTGCTCTCGGTGCCGTACGTCTTCCCGCGGCCGGACCTCACCGACGACGTCGAGGCCGCGGAGAACGTCGTCGTCGTCGAGTGCAACGAACAGGGGCAGTTCGCGGACCTGGTCGAGCACGACGTGCTCGCGCGCGTCGACCGCGTGAACAAGTACAACGGCGTGCGATTCAAGGCCGACGAACTCGCAGCGGAGATCAAAGCGACCCTCGCGGAGGGGGCGGAGGCGTAACCAATGAGCTCAGACATTCGATTCACCGATTTCAAGTCCGACAAGCAGCCGACGTGGTGCCCGGGATGCGGCGACTTCGGCACCATGAACGGGATGATGAAGGCCCTCGCGGAGACGGGCAACGACCCCGACAACACCTTCGTCGTCGCCGGCATCGGCTGTTCCGGCAAGATCGGCACGTACATGCACAGCTACGCGCTCCACGGCGTTCACGGACGCGCGCTTCCGGTCGGGACCGGCGTCAAGATGGCCCGCCCCGACATCGAAGTGATGGTCGCCGGCGGCGACGGCGACGGCTACTCCATCGGCGCGGGCCACTTCGTCCACGCCGTCCGGCGCAACGTCGACATGACGTACGTCGTGATGGACAACCGCATCTACGGGCTGACGAAGGGGCAGGCGTCGCCCACCTCGCGCGAGGACTTCGAGACGTCAACGACCCCCGACGGGCCGAAGCAGCCCCCGGTCAACCCGCACGCGCTGGCGCTGGCGTCGGGCGCGACGTTCATCGCGCAGTCGTTCTCCTCCGACGCGCTCCGCCACCAGGAGATCATCCAGAAGGCGGTCGAGCACGACGGGTTCGGCTTCGTCAACGTCTACTCGCCGTGCGTCACTTTCAACGACGTCGACACGTACGACTACTTCCGCGACTCGCTGGTCGACCTGAAGGAGACGGACCACGACCCGACCGACCGCGGCGACGCGAAAGACGTCATCCTCGACTCCGAGAAGGAACACCAGGGCGTCATCTACCAGAACGAAGAGTCGGTGCCGTACCACGAGCAGCACGGCGTCGACGAGGACATGTCGGTCATCCCGGACGGCGCGCCCGAGGGCGCGACCGACCTCGTCCGCGAGTTCTACTGACGCCGCCGTCCGTCTTCGCGACCGATTTTTTTGACGACCGGCGACCGCCGAAGCGCCCGACATTCCGACCTCGGCCGAGAGCCAAATTCCGGCGACGGAGCCGGCTCACGCCCTGTTCGTGACCGGTTTCAGCAAGCCTAATTACGTGGGTCCGAATTACATTGTATATGGTTGATCGCTACGACGTCGTTATCGCGGGCGCCGGACCAGCGGGGGCGCAGTGCGCCCGCGACCTGGCGACACGCGACTACGACGTCGTCGTTCTCGAAACGGAGCCGGAGGCCGAGTTCCCCCGCCAGAGCAACAAGTCGACCGCGGGGACCTTCCCGTCGATGATGTCGGCCTTCGGGATCCCCGACGACGTCGTGATGTCGTACACCGACGACGTGGTCCTGGAGTCGCCGAACAGCTACTACGAGAGCTACCAGCCCGGCGCGGTCTTGGAGTTCGCCGACTTCAAGCGCTTCCTCGTCGAGGACGGCCGCGAGAACGGCGCGGAGTACCGGTTCGACTCGCGCGTCTCCCGCCCGATCCTCGACGACGACGGGGTCGTCGAGGGCGTTCGGTACGACGGCGACGAGGAGGTGTACGCCGAGGTGGTGGTCGATGCCACCGGCCCGGCCGCGCCGATCGCGAGCGCGCTCGACGTGGTCGACCTCGAACGGGAGAACCAGGCGATCGGCATCGAGTACGAGATGGAGGGCGTCGAGATGAACCACCCCGAGTACGCCGACCTGCGGCGGGCGATGATGCTCCGGCTCGACCACGACATCGCCCCCGGCGGCTACTCGTGGATCTTCGCGACCGGTGAGGACACCGCGAAGGTCGGCATCTGTTACATCCAGAACGACCGCCACCGCGAGTTCGCCGAAGAGGGGAAAACCGTCGACGGCTACCTCAACGACTGGATCGAGCGCGATCCCCGGTTCGCGGACGCCGAACAGATCGACGACACGATCCACCGCGGCTCCGCGCACATCCAGATGCCCGACGAGATGCACACCGACCGGTTCCTCGCGATCGGCGACACCGTGCCCACCATCGACCCGCTGTGGGGCGAGGGGATCCACAAGGGGATGAAGTCGGCCCGCGCCGCGGCCGCCACCATCGACCGGTGTCTCACCGACTCGGAGCGGCGCCTCGACGCCGAGAGCCTCGCCGTCTACGAGCGGCTCTGGCACCGGGACGTGGCCCCGCGGATGCGCGCCCGGCTGATGCTCACCCGACTGCTGTACCTCGCGCCGAACGAGCGGTACGACCGGTTCATGGAGGACCTCCGCCGGACCGACGACAACACGCTTGAACAGGCGAATCAGGGGAACAAGGCCGCGATGGCGAAGCTGCTCCACCTCGACGACCTCCCGTTGTTGACGAAGTTCGCCCGGGAGCGGTGGGGCGCGTAGGTCGCTCGGTTTAGAGGTCGGCCGCGTCGCGAGAGACCGCTGCCGCTCCGTCTACCGCTCGTCGATCGGAACGATCTCGGCGCTCTCGGGGCCGGTGTACCGGGCGCGCGGACGGATGAGGCGGTTGTCGGCCTGGTACTCGACCATGTGGGCGATCCAACCGCCGGCGCGGCTCATCGCGAAGATGGGCGTGTACATGTCGACCGGGATACCGAGCGAGTCGTAGACGGAGCCGGAGTAGAAGTCGACGTTCGGCGCGATACCTTTGTCTAACAGTCCTTCGTCGGTGAGGTACTCCTCGATCGCGGTGGTGTAGTCGAGCCACTTCGTGTCGCCTGACGACTCGGAGAGGTCCCGCAGCTTCTCCTGGAGGATCTTCGCCCGCGGGTCCTTCACTTTGTACACGCGGTGGCCGAAGCCGGGGATGCGCCGGCCGTTCTCGCGGGCGTCTTTCACCCACGCGACCGGGTCCTTCGCGGAGTCGTCGATCTCGTAGAGCACTTCCATCACGTCTTGGTTCGCGCCGCCGTGGAGCGAGCCGGAGAGCGCGCCGATCCCCCCGGTGACGCCGGAGTAGACGTCGGCCAGCGTCGATCCGATCACCATCGCCGTGAACGTCGAAGCGTTGAGCCCGTGGTCGGCGTGGAGCGTGAGGGCCATGTCGAACGTCTCCTCGCTGACGGCGTCGGGCTCTGTGCCGGTGAGCATGTAGAGGAAGTTCCCGGCGTACGAGAGGTCCGGGTTCGGGGCGAGCGGCGCCTCGCCCTGACGCGCGCGTTCGAAGGCCGCGAGGACGGTGGGGACCTTCGCCGTGATCCGACGGCCCTGCCGGCGGGCCGTCTCCGTGACATCGTCGTCGTCCGTGTCCGCGTCGGGGTCGTACGCCGACAGCATGGAGGTCGCCGTCCGGAGGGCGGCCATCGGCCGCTCGCCGGCGTCGGCGACGGTCCGGACCGTCTCGAGGACGTCGTCGTCGACGGCCCGCTCCGCGGCCAGGTTCGCGGCGAACGCGTCGAGCTCCTCGCGCGTCGGCAGCGAACCGTGCCAGAGGAGGTACAGCACCTCCTCGTAGCTCGCGCCGCGAGCGAGGTCCTCGATGTCGTACCCACGGTACACGAGCTTGCCGGCCTCGCCGTCGACGTGGCTCAGCTCCGACTCCGCGACGAGGACGCCTTCGAGCCCGCGCTTTAACTCGTCTGACATGCAGTGACGTTCCGACCACCGCCAAAAAAGCGTTATCTTTCAGGAGGGATGAAGTTCGACGATCGACGAACATCGGGGAGTCGAACGACGCCGATATCGGCGGGCGAGACGCGGCGTATCGGCCGCGTCAGCGAGCCGGAACGACCGTCACGGTTCGCTTGCGGTCGATCGCGTCCTCCAACTCCTCGGCGATGGCCGAGCCGCGGGACACCTGCACCTCGCCGCCGCGCCCCACGGTGGCGGTGAACAGGTACTCGCCGTCCGCGCGCACCTCCACCGTCTCGCCGACGCCGTCGTCGACGTCGATGACGACGTGCCGGGACGTGATCTCCGGCTGGACGACGGTGCCGCGCTCCTCGCCGACCTGTCCGCCTCGGCCGTCTCCCCCTCCGGCCGCGCCGCGGCTGCCGGCACCGGTGCCGCGCGAATCCTCCGGCTTCTCGTCGTGGGTGCGGACGTCGATCTCGATGCCGAGCCGGTTTTCGATGTCGCTGATGCGGCCGCCCCCCTTGCCGATGACGGTGCCGATGTCGCCCTCGGAGACGTACACGACCGCCTCGTCGTTCCCCCTGAGCTCGACGTCGACGTGGCCGTGCGCGACCGAGCGGATCTCGCGTTCGATCTCCTGTTTGGCGATGCGACCGACGCCGGTCTCGCTCTCGCCTTCGCCGTCCTCGTCGTTCAGCGGGACCGTGACGACCTGTCGGTTGAACGTGTAGATCTCGTACTCCGGACGGCCGGTCTCGAAGTTCGACACCTGGATGACCGGGCGGGCGAGGTCCTCGGCGGTGAGTCCGGCGGGCACCTTCACCTCGGTCGTCACGTCGTAGACCGTGTGGACCTCGCCGGCCTCGATGTACACCACGGTGTCGACGATCTGGGGGATCATCCCCAGCTCGACGCGGCCGACGAGCCGCTGGAGCGCGTCGATGGCGCGGGAGGCGTGGACGACGCCGACCATCCCGACGCCTGCCATCCGCATGTCGGAGAACACCTCGAAGTCGTTCGTCTTCCGCACCTCGTCGTAGATGGTGTAGTCGGGGCGGACTAAGAGGAGCGAGTCGGCCGTGTTCTCCATCTCGCCGCCGAGGGCGCCGTACTGGGTGATCTCCGGGCCGACCTGGAGGTCGCGCGGCTTCTCCATCGTCTTCACGGCGTAGTCGCTGTCGTTGAGGAACTCCGCGACCGCCTGCGCGAACGTCGACTTCCCGGCGCCGGGCGACCCGGAGATCAGGACGCCGCGCTTCCGCTCTTTGAACCGCTCGCGGAGCTCGTCGGCGAACTCGTAGTCGTCGAGCGTCGTCTTCGCGATCGGGCGGACCGCCGTGACCTCGATCCCGTCCGCGAACGGCGGTCGCGCGACCGCGATCCGGTAGTTCCTGAACTGGACGATGTCCAGGCCGTCGTCGGAGAGCTCGATGAACCCCTCGTTGGACTGGCGGGCCAAGTCGACGATGGCGGTCGCCCACTCGTCCATCTGCGCCTCGCTCGTCGGCTCCTCGTCGATGATCTCGTACCGCATCTCGCCGAGGGCACCGCGCTTCGCCTTCGGCTTCGTCCCCGTCTTGAGGTGGACCGACATCGTCTCGTCGGTGAAGAACTCCTGAATCGGAAGCTCGTCGACGACGCCGCGGGCGACCGGCTCGACGTACTCGACGTCGATCCCCTTCGCGCGGGCGACCTCCGCCTGGACGATGTCGCTCGAGAGGAGCGTCGCGTCGTGGTCGGCCGCGATGTCGCGGATCAGGGCGTCGACGTCGCCCTCGTGGGCGTGCGATCGGGCGTCCCCGTCGGCGCGCTCGCCGACGTACCGGAGCTCGATCGTCCCCTCGTCGGCGAGGTCGGCGAGGCGCTTGAGCTCGCTCAGGCCGTCCCACCCCGACTCCAGCCCGTCGTTCGCCTGCGACTCCAGCTCTCCGACGACGGCCTCGGGGACGAGGACCGTCGCCCCCTCGTAGGTTCCGTCCGCGACGCGTTCGGACACGCGGCCGTCGACGACCGCACTGGTGTCCGGTACTACGTTCATACCGTGGTTCCGGGCGGGAGCGGTATAAGCGTGTTCGACCCGCGCGGCGTCCCGCTTTGCAGGGCCGAACCAGCGCCGCGGCCGCCGGGGCGCGACCGCTCAGTCGTCGGCCGCCGCCCGCGACTCGCGCTCCGATCGCAGCCGCCGGGCGTACTCGGTGAAGTTGTCGAACAGGCCCTTCACCTCGCAGGCGGCCTCGTGCGCCGACGGGGTGATGCCGTCGAGAACGGCGTCGACCCGGCGGTCGCCGAGCCGCTCGCGTTTCCCCTCGGTGACCTCGCGGGCGGTGTCGACGTCGTACTCCGGGTGGAACTGCACGCCCCAGCAGTGGCCGTCGCGGAAGGCGTGGACGCCGTGGTCGTTCTCGGCGAGCAGCGTCGCGCTCGGCGGGAGGTCGATCACCGCGTCGCCGTGGGTGGTGAACGCCGTGAACTCCTCGTCGATCCCGTCGAACAGCTCGTCGTCGCCGCGCCGACGCACGGCGTTGTACCCGATCTCGAAGCCGTCCATCCCCGCCACGCGCCCGCCGAGCGCCTCCGCGAGCACCTGGTGACCGTAACAGACGCCGAGCACCGGGACGCCGGCCTCCGCGGCGTCCGCGACGTAGTCCACGAGCGCGGGGATCCACGCCTCGTCCCAGTAGACCGACGACCGCGAGCCGGTGACCACCACGCCGTCGAAGTCGGTGTGGTCGGGAAGGTGTCCGTCGACCGCGTCGAACTCGACGAGGTCGGCGTCGAGCTCCCGTCGGAAGTTCCGCCGGGTGTCGGCGCCGTCGTGGGCCGCGTTCAGCAGGGCGAACCGAAGCCGTGTCATTGCCCGCACCGAGGCGGGACGGACGCAAAACGGTTGCGGCGGCGGGAAGCGCTACCGGCGTCCGGGAGGGGTCGATCCGAGGGGACCGAACGAGTCACCCGGAGAGCGGGTCGGCGCCGTGCTCCGCGAGCCACCCGGCCAGCGCGTCGTTGACCGCGGCCGACGCCTCGACGCCGACGAAGTGCCGCGCGCCCTCGACCACGTGGAGCTCGCCGCGGGGGAGCCCCTCCGCGAGCGTCTTCGCCGCCGACACCGGACAGACGGCGTCGTCGGTCCCGTGGACGGCGAGCGTCGGCGTCGTGACCTCGTAGAGCCGGTCGGCGACGTCGAACGATTCGACGGCCGCGCGGTGCGCCTCGAACGTCTCGCGGTCGGCGTCCTCGGCGAGCCGCCACTCGGCGATCCGCGGGAGCGCGTCGGGGTGCGCCTCGCGGAAGTCGACGGAGAGCAGGCCGTGGAGGGATCCCTCCACCGCCGCCGGGTCGGTGGGATCGGCCCACACGCCGTCGGGGTTGTAAGCGTCGCCCGCGGGCGGCGTGCCGACGACCGTCAGGCTCGCCGGGCGCGAGGAGGCGAGCGCGGCCGTGAGCGCGACCATCCCGCCGAGGCCGTATCCGACGAGGTGGGCGTTCCGGATCCCCTCCGCGGCGCATACCGCGTCGACGTCGGCGGCGAGGCCTTCGACCGCGTACGGGCCGGGCGGCGCGTCGGACCGGCCGACCCCGCGCGTCTCGGGCGTTATCACCGTGTGCGGCCCCGCCAGCGCGGCGTGCTGCCAGCCGAACTGCCAGGCGCCGAGCCCGACGTCGCCGCAGAACACGACCGCCTCGTCGGGATCGCCCGCGTCCGGCGCGTCGACCTCGTAGCGGACCGAGACGCCGCCGTTGTTCGCGTGTGGCATGGTGAACTCGCGGGTGGGTTAGGCCTCTTGGAGGCTCCGAAGGACGTCCGGCGCCGCCGCGAGCGCGTCGTCGAGGGCGTCGACGTCGGGGCCCCCGCCCTGCGCGAAGTCCGGGGGTCCGCCGCCGCCGCCGCCCACGCGGCCGGCGAGGTCGGCGACGACCTGTCCGGCGTTGACGTCGACGCCGTCGGGGACGCCGACGACGAAGCTCGCGGAGCCGTCCGCCCCGCTCCCGACGACCGCGACCTTCCCGTCGTCGACGTGCGCGTTCGCGGTCGGCGCGAGCTAGTCGGGCGTCGCCGTCGAGCCGCTGGATCACGCGCGGCACCGCCCACGTTGACCTCCTCGGGCGTCGGCGCCGCCGGAGGCCGCGCGGCGGCGGCTCCTCTTTCAGCGACTCGATCTCCTTGCCGCGCGCCTTCACTCCTCGAAGAACCGCTCGGCCCGTCTCGGGGATGTCTGAGCGGGTCGACGTCGAGCACTGCTCGCGGCGGTCGTACAGCGCGTCCCCTCGTTGCGCTGGGTGCGCCTCGAATCGCCGCGGCCGACCGCGGCGAATACGAGTCCGCTCGACGCCGTCCTGGACGGGTTCCGTCTTCAGCACTTTGGGACGGGCCGATCTCGCCGTCCGGTCGGACGTGAGTGCCGCGCACGCCTGCACGTCGGGCGTCGCCGACGGGATCAGCCGGACGTTCGTTCCGGCGGACAACCCCCGGCGTATAGAGGTCGAAGCCGTGTTCGGCCTCGGGGCCTCGTTGCGGTCGGGCCACTCCTGGCGCACGGGCACGTCGTCGCGGACGAGCGTCGTTGGCGACGCGCTCGATCCGCTTGACGTCTCGCGGGGTGATCCGCTGTGTGGCGGACGTCGAGCCGGCGAGGAGTCGATCCCATTCTGGCGCGCCGGGCCTGCCGGACGTATGTTCGGCCGAGCACTTCGCTGGGCGGCGTGG
Source organism: Halorubrum sp. Ib24 (assembly GCF_002252745.1). NCBI lineage: Archaea > Methanobacteriati > Methanobacteriota > Halobacteria > Halobacteriales > Haloferacaceae > Halorubrum > Halorubrum sp. Ib24. Next base: position 45,057 of record NZ_NHOX01000002.1, read on the forward strand.
CCGATCAGGGGTGGCGTCGCCGGTGTGGTGCGCTGGAGTCGGTCGGCGGCGGCGCCGTCGTACCTGGCCCTTGGACGAACTCCCCCTTGCCGGGGGGTCGGCGTGGTTCGATGGAGCACGACGCCACCTTCCTCCTGCACGGTCGACGACTTGTCGACCGTGCGTCTCGCGGCGGTGAGGCTGCCCGCGATCGCGGGCCTGTCCGCCGCCCTCGGGGGTAGAACATCGTGCTGGTCCAAGACGACGTCGTAGCCGTCTCGCGCTCGAAGACGTCGAGGACGAGGCCTCGAACTGCGGTCGGCCCTGGTCGTACGTAGAACCGCTTCTCCGTCTCGGGGAGTCGCCTGAGCCCGGCTCGTCGGCCGCGTCTTCCGCCTCGTCGGCGTCCGCCTCGTGGCGGTCGGCACGAGCCGTAGAAGTCGTCCGGCACGTCGACCCGTCGCGCCCCGCTCGGCCGCGATGTCGGCGACCATGTCCGGCTGGATCCCGTGGGAGTCGTACAGCTCGAGGGAGCGTCTCGGTCGGGGATCGGTTCGGCCGGTGCCGGCGTACTCCGTCTGCGAGCGACGCCACCTGCGGGAGCCGGCGTTCGAGCGGTCTCGCGGTATTCCGCTCCTCGGTGGGAACGATCTCCGCGGATCGTGTCGGCGGTTCTCGTAGCCGAGGCGCTCGGCTGCATGTCGAACGAGCTCGTCGAGCGGGGCGGTCGACGTCGACCTCGTCGACGAGCCGCTTCGTCCGCCGGAGCACCATCGGGCGAGGAGCCGCGTGCCGGACGTTCGGAGACGTCCCGTCGCCGAACATGTACGCGAGCGTCCGCGAGTGGTCGGGGCGGATCGCGGTAGATGGATTCGAGGGGCTCGACGGAGCTCGCGGAGCCGGTCGACGGTCGGACGGTCGAGCCGGTCGGCGATCTCGCCGCGAGCGTCTCCACGGCGTCGATCTCTTCTCTTTTTTT
>NZ_NHOX01000042.1:0-45998 GCF_002252745.1 Halorubrum sp. Ib24
AAGGGGCAGCCGCGAGGGCGACGTAGGCGACGAAAGCACCGCAACGAGGGAGCGAGAGCGACCGAGTGAGGAGCGCAGCGAGCGTACGCCGCCCTCGCGGCTGGGGCTTTGGCTGTGTTCGTCGATGAGCTGCTGTCAACCACATACGACCGAGCGGCTGGGGCTTGGGAGGCGGTCATCGCGGCGTCACCGATTTATAAGCGAGCGGCTGGGGCTTCGGGGTGATTCTCCGCCGGTATCCGGTCGACGATATCCGAGGGTCCGGTCTGATCCCCGCCGGTATCACAGCGTTCAAACCCGCCCTATCCTTCCAACACCTATGAACGCGGACCGTCGAATCGCCGCCGTCGAGGAGGTTCCCGAGGACAGCACGCTGCTCGTGACGCTACAGCCCGTCGACCCCGAGAGTGTCGACGACGGCGAGGGCGACGTGGGCGAGTCAGAGGACGGCGCCCCCGAGGCGGAGGCGATCCTCACGCGGGCGACCGGCGAGGTGCGCGCGTTCCGCAACTACTGTCAGCACTGGACCGACGTGCGCATCGACAAGGACGACGGGGCCTTCGTGCGGAACGGCGAGGTGTTCTGTCAGAAGCACGGCGCCACCTTCGAGGCCGACGGCGGCTACTGCAACTTCGGCCCCTGCGAGGGCGCCGTGCTGGAGGGCGTCGACGTGACCGTCGACGGCGACGGCGTCTACCTCGCCGACGACGCCTACGAGTTCGTCAGGCTCGGCCACTCGCGCCGCGACGGCGACAGCGGCGACTCGCGGATCGACTTCACGGGGAACTGAGACGGGCGGATCACGTCCGTATCGGAGCACCTCCGGATTTAAAACCGCGTCCGACCGCTCGCCCCGCCAGCGTCGTCCCGACCGAGCGCCTTCTTCAGGAAGCTCATCCAGCGCTTGCGGTCGGCGGCCTTCTGGCGCTGCTCCTCCGTCTCCGGGTCGGGGGCGTCGAGCCCCTCTAACGCCTCCAGCGCGCGGTCGATCCCGATGATCGACGCCGCGAGCTCCTCGCCGCGCTCGTAGCTCACCTCGTTCTCCTCGATCGGTTCGAGCCGCGCCAACCGCTCCCGGCGGAGGTTCCGCTTCGCGCGCTCGACGCGGTCGCGCTCGCCCGGGGGGACCGAGTCGCGCCGCTTGATCTCGAAGACGAACGACCGCAGCTCGATCGGCTCCCCCTGGACCTCGATCTCCTCGGGGATGTCCGCGCCCACCGTCGCGGCCTCGCGGTTCACCCGTTCGAGGAGCCCCTTCCGTTCGTACTCCTTCACGGCCGTACGGTAGGCGGCGGTCGCACTTCGCTCCTTCGGCGCGGGCGGCGGCGGACAGCGGGCGGCGGCGGGCAGCGGACGGCGAGCGACGGCGGACAGCGGACGGCGGCGGCGAACCGCGCGTCCGGACGCCGCTCGTCGCACCGCGAGAAGGGACGACGTTAACCCGACCGCGCCGCTAGCGGTCCGCATGGAGCCGCTCGAAGCCGAGCTCTCGCGGGCCCGCGAGCTCGCCGTCGACGACCTCGCCGACGCCATCGAGGCGATCGGCTTCGAATGCACGCGCTGCGGCGGCTGCTGTACCGGCTACGCCCCCGACGAACCGGGCGGCGCGCCGGCCGGGGAGGGGGTCGGCGAAAGCGACGGGAGCGGCGAGAGCGACGCCGGGTGTCACGGCGGCGACGCCGACCCCGCAGACCGCGAGCCCCACACGGCCACCGTTTTCCCGGACGAGGTCCGCGAGGTCGCCGCCGCGGCCGAGGAGCGCTACGGCGAGTCGTACGACTGGCGCGACGTGGCCCGCCCGATGCCGTTCGGCCTCTCCGAGGGCGACGAGGGCGAACCGACTGGCGAGACGTTCGAGTGGGCGCTCGCGACCGACGACTGCGGCGACTGCACCTTCTACGAGGAGACGGACGGAACGGGCGCCTGCGCGGTCCACGACGACAGGCCGCTCATCTGTCGGACGTACCCGTTCAGCGTCGCGCTCGACGGGACGAGCCAGCCGATGGGCGAGGCGGTCGACGAGGCGGGGGTCGTCCGCGCCCACGAGTGCGAGGGGCTCGGCCGCGACATCTCCCGCGAGGACGCCGAGGCCCTCGCCGCGTCGCTCAAGGAGCGCGCGGTCCGCGAGTTAGCGGAGGCGATCGGCGTTCGCGACGGCTACGACCCGGAAGCCGCCGAGCGCGCCGACGGCGACGTCGTCGTCTTCGACTCGGAGGGACCGAAGGAGGCCGACGGGACGCCGGTCGACGGGGACTGAGCGAGCCCTCGCCGTCGCGGGCGGAGCCTCAGACGACGTCGAGCGCCGCGTCGACGTCGGCGGCGATCTCCTCGCGCGCCGGTTCGCCCGGGAGCGTGAGCGGCGGGCGCACGCGGGGGTCCGGGATGAACCCGCGGTGCGCGGCCGCGACCCTCGCGACGGGCGCGAACCCGTGGTCCCCGCACCGGTCGAACAGCGGCGCGATCGCCCGGCGGTGGAGCGCCAGCGCGCGGTCGTCGTCGCCGGCGCGGAGCGCCTCGCCGAGCGCGACGAACGCCTCCGGGATCACCTGCGAGAGCGCGTGGATCCCGCCGTCGACGCCGAGCGACGCGCTCGGGTACAGCAGGGCGTCGACGCCCTGAAAGACGGTGAACTCCTCGGGGGTTCGAGCGACGGCGACGTCGATCGCGGAGATATCCCCGCTCGTGTCCTTCAGCCCGACGACCGACTCGCGCTCGGCCACGGCGGCGAGGACGTCGGGGTCGATCGGCTCGCCGACCGTCGACGGGATGTCGTAGAGGAACAGCGGCAGGGGCGTCTCGTCGGCGACCGCGTCGAGGAACGCCCGCTGTCCCGCCGGCGCCGTCGAGTTGTGGTAGTACGGGAGCGTGACCAGCCCCGCGTCCGCGCCGGCCGCGTCGGCCGCCCGGAGCCGGTCGAGGGCGCCCGAGACGGTCGTGTCCGCCGCGCCCGCGATCACGGGGACCCGACCGTCGGCCGCCTCGACCGTCGTCTCGACGACCGTCCGGCGCTCCGCGTCGGTGAGGCTGGCGAACTCGCCGGTGGTCCCGCAGGGGACCATCCCGTCGAGCCCGGCGTCGACGAGGGCCCCGACGTGGCCCGCGAGCGCGTCGGCGTCGACGTCGCCGTCGGCGTCGAACGGGGTCACGATCGGGGGCGAGACGGCGCCGCGTCGGAACTCGATGTCGGGCATGCAGTCCGGTTCGGAAGGGTGCGAGAAAGGTCTTGGTGCCGCGACGGCGGTTGCCGGAAGCGAGCGCGACGGGGCAGGGTCGCGGTTCGCGACGCCGTAGCGTCGAGCCGGGACCTCGATCCCGAGCGCCGCGGTCAGTCCGCGCCGACGGGACCGCGGTCCGATGCGACTCCGCGGGCGCCGCGGTACCGGTCGCGCAGTCCGAGCGCGAGCGCGCCGAGTCCGAGCAGCAGCACGAGGAGGTCGACGAGGCCGCCGACCCACGGAACGAGGCCGATCGCGGCGATCCCGAGGACGCCGAGGAGGAGGGCGACCCACCGGTTCGGACGGCCGAGTCGGTTGAGGACCCACGACCCGAGGGCGTACCGACCGTACACGGAGCCGATCCAGATCGCGACGACGTACGCCGCGATCCCGACGAGCGCCAGCGGGATCCCGACGACCGTGACCGCCACGAGGACGAGGAGGATCGGCGTCCCGATCAGCGCGACCAGGCCGACGCCGCCGCTGCGGAGCGAGTCGCCGCCGACGCGGTCGGCGACGCCACGCGAGAAGCGGGGGAACGCGAGCAGGAGCACGGCGCCCAGCGCGAGGTTGACGGCGACGCCGTAGGCGGACCCGACCCACGACGGCGCGAGGTCGGAGCCGAACGCGACCCCGGTGTCGCCGCGGAGACTCGTGTCCTCGACGACGCCGCCGGCGACCGTCGCGTCCGGGCTCTCGGTGAACGTCTCGGCGTCGTACCGGAACTCGCCGCCGACGTCCGCGTTCGGGCCGAGCACGACCGAGTCGGCGGCCGCGCGAACGTCGCCGTCGACCGCGCCGTCGACCGTTATCGAGCCCGCACCGACGTCGAGCGATCCGCCGATCCGACCGGTGTCGGTCAGCTCGAACGAGCCGGCGCCAGTCTCGACGTTCCCGCCGACAGTCCCGTCGACCACGATCGTCCCGGCGGCGGCCTGGACGTTCCCGTCGACGCGGCCGGTCTCCGCGACGCGGATCGAACCGGCCGCTCCCGAGAGGTCGCCGTCGACGGTGCCGCGGACCACGACCGTCCCGGCGACGCCGTCGATCCCGTCGACCGTCTCCCCCTCGTCGACGACGATCGTTCCGGAGGCTCCCTGCACCGACTGGGCCGTCGCGAGCCCCGTCGCGAGCGGGAAGAGGAGCGCGACGACGGCGAGAGCGACGGCGATACGACGACGAAACGCGTTGGAGGACGGGTCCATGGCGGATGAATTATTTTTCAGTGACATATATCTGTCTGGTGAGTGGTGTCAAGAGTCAGTCGGTAGCCGCGACCGGCGGGGCCCGGTCCGAGTCCCGCGACGGACGTCCCGCTGTCCGTCGCCGCGCCCGGCCGATGCGCCCGGTCCGTCGAGCGCGCTGACGCGCAGTCGGACCGGATGCGTCGGCCGCGTGTTCGCGCTCGCCCGCAGCGACAGCTCCGTCGTCACGGGTTCGAGCCGCAGCCGGCGGAGCAGCGTCGCGGTCGCGAGTCGGAGTTCCTGTCTCGCGAACCGCATCCCGATACAGTGGCGCGGGCCGCCGCCGAACGGGAAGTACGCGTATTCGGGGCGGTCGCCGACCGCCGGGCCGGCGCCGTCGTCACCGCGAGCGGTCCCTGAGGCGTCGCCCTCGTCGCCGTCACTCCCGCCGCCGGCGGCCTCGTCACCGGTGGCCTCGTCGCCGTCGGTCTGCCGGAGCCACCGCTCGGGCCGGTACGTCTCTGGGTCGTCCCACCACCGCTCGTCGCGGTGAACCGCCCACGGCGAGAGCGTCAGCACGACGCCGGCCGGAACGCGGTAGCCGCCGAGGGTCACCGGCTCGGTCGGCTCGCGGAAGAAGGAGTGGACGGGCGGGTACAGCCGGAGCGCCTCGTCCACCGCCGCCGTCAGCGCCGGACACTCCCGGACGTCCGCGGGCGTCGGGTCGGCGTCGAGCGCCGAGACCTCCGCGCGGACCCGGGCTTGGAACTCGGGCCGGCGGGCGAGGCAGTAGAGCGTGTACGTCAGGCCGAGCGCGCTCGTCTCGTGGCCCGCGAACAGGAACGTCACCGCGTTGTCGACGAGCTGGTCGTCGTCGATGGCCCCGAGCTCGGCGGCCGCGACCAGCGTGCCGAGGAGGTCGTCCGCGGCGCCCGGGTTCGCGGGCGGGCCGGCGGCGCGGCGTTCGGCGACGAGGTCGCGGATCGTCGCCCGGAGCGCACGGATTCGCCGCCGGTACCGCCGGTTCGTCGGGGTCGGGATCCACTCCGGGAGGAAGGAGGCGATCCGGCCCGTGTCGAACCGCTCCGTGACGCTCTCGGCGGCCGCCCGGACGGTGTCGCGCTCGCGCTCGACGTCGCTTCCGAGCAGGCTCTCGGCGAGGACGGCGAACGCGTAGTCGGTCGCGGCGGCGTGGACGTCGACGACGTCGCCGTCGTCCCACGAGGCCGCCGTTCGGCGGGCGTGCTCGACCATCGCGTCGCCGTACGCGGCCACCCGCTCGCGGAAGAACGCCGACCGCATCGCCGTTCGCTGCTCGCGCCACGCGTCTCCCTCGGCGAGGAACAGCCCGTCGCCGAGGAGCCCGCCGAGCCGCTCGCGGGGCATCTCGCCCTTCTCGAACCGGTCGTGCTCCTCGACGAGGATCGCCGCGATCGCGTCGGGGTCGGTCACGAGGTAACTCTCCGTGCCGAACACGTCGTAGCGGACGATCCCGCCGTGCTCGGACGACCGCCGTTCGTAGAACCCGAGCGCGTCGCTCGCGAGTTCGTGGACGTTTCCGAACAGCGGAATCCCGCCGGGGTCCGGCGGTCGCGGCGCGTCGCGCGGAGCGGTGACTCCGTCTCCGTCGGTCGTCTCGCTCATACGGATCGATCGGCGCCGCGAAGCGCTGAGGGTTCGCACGGACGCGTCCGGGTATTTTTAACTGATAGGCGGTCGGTCGTCGGGACGATTCCCATGCGATACGTGCACGTGGATATCACGTTCCCGCCGTCGGTCCGGCATCCGATGCACGGGTTCCTCGACGAGGGCGACGGCTGGCGGACCGAGATGCTCACGTGGCGGCGGCTCCCGGACGAGACCTTCGTCACGCTGTTCCGCGTCGTCGCTCCCCGCGAGCCGTACCTCGACCGGCTGCGGTCGATCGACGCCATCGACCGGTTCGAGACGGCCCCGGGCGACGACGCGTTCTATCTCAAGGCGTACGAGCGACTCGGCGGGCCGCTGGAGGCGTTCCTCGGGGCGTTCGCCGGCACCGATTTCGTCTCCGTGCCGCCCGTGGTGTACCGCTCGGAGGGACGCATGTCGTTCGGGGTGATCGGCCCGCCCGACCAGCTCCGGGACGTGCTCGCGACCGTTCCGGACCCGATCGACGTCGATATCGACCGGATCGGCTCGTACGGCGGCGGTCGGCGGCTGGCCGGCGTCGAACTCACGGAGCGCCAGCGGGAGGCCCTCCGCGCCGCGCGCCGCGTCGGGTACTACGACGTGCCGCGAACGGGATCGGTGGCCGACGTCGCCGAGGCGGTCGGCTGCTCCTCGTCGACGGCGGGGGCGCACCTCCGGAAGGCGGAGGCGGCGCTGGTCGAGGCGCTCCTCGACGGCTGATCCCAGTCCATGGGGACGCTCCGCGAGCGTCGGCGCCGCGTCTACCGGATCGGCGGTACAACTATACTGGTCCGTCGCCACGTACGGGTGGAGTCTACTATGGAGATCTCAGAGAAGCTCCTCTGTCTGTTCAGCGCCGACGTGCGCGAGGCGGACGGCCAGTACGTCGTCGACGTCCCGCGCCGCGAGATCGAGACCGGGTCGCTGGAACCGGGCGAGACGTATCGGGTCGCGCTTATTTCCCGCTCGGAGGCCGAGACGGGCGACGAGACCGACGGCGGCGCCGACGTCTCCGCGTCCCGTGCCGACGACGGGCCTCAACCCCCGGTCGAACCGGGCGAGATGCGGTACGTCGAGATCGAGGACCTCGGCAAGCAGGGCGACGGCATCGCCCGGGTCGAGCGCGGCTACGTGATCATCGTTCCCGACACGGAGGTCGGCGAGCGCGTGAAGATCGAGATCACGGAGGTCAAGTCCAACTTCGCTGTCGGCGAGGTCGTCGAGGAGGCCGCGTAGCGGCGACGCGAACCGAGCGCGAACCGAGCGCGAATCGAACCCGGACCGAACCCGGACCGAGCGGGCATAATTCGAGCCGGGACGGGGTCCGGACCGTCGTGGCTTCTATCCTGAACCGTCGTGGCTTCTATGTGCGACCCGCGTTTACCTCGAAACATGGAGTCGACGAGCGCCGACGACGAGCGGACCCCTCGACGACCATGCCGCACATGAGCGTTCGACTGCCGGTCGCGGACGCCCCCGAGTCTGTCGGGGACCGCCGCGCCGGCTTCTCTGCCACCGTGTTGACTGAGCTGGGCGTCGAGCCCGGCGACCCCGTGAGCGTTCGGGGCGGTCGGACGACGGTCGCCGTCGCGGGCGCGCGTCGACGGCGACCCCGGCGGGGGCTGTCTCCCCGGGTCGATCCGCCGGAACGCGGGCGCCGAGGTCGGCGACACGGTGACGGTCGAGCCGGTCGACGCCGTCGCGGCGTCCGCGGTCACTCTCCGCCTCGACGAGCGGATGGACCTCACCCGCGCGGGGGCCGCCCTCCGGCGGCGCCTCGACGGGACGGCCGTCTCGGTCGACGACGAGGTGGAGGCGACGCTGCTGGGCGGCGCGCTGAACCTGACGTTCGTCGTCGAGGACGTGGCGCCGTCCTCGCCCGGGATCGCGAGCGAGGAGACCGAGATCGAGGTCGAGACGGGCGAGGGGACGGCGGCGGTCGTCAGCGAGCCCTCGGTGTCCGCGACCGACAGCGTCGTGCCCGCCGAGACGTTCCGGGAGCTCCGCGAGGCCGCCGCGACCCGACTCGACGGGCGGGAGTCGTTCGCGGCGGCCGGCCGGCCGACGACGCTCGGGCTCCTCCTCCGCGGGCCGCGGGGCGCCGGGAAGACGACGCTCGTCGAGGCGGTCGCGGCCGCGGTCGACGCGACCCTCGTCAGGGCCTCTGCCGCGCGGCTCCGCGGCGAGGGCGCGGGCGACCGCGAGCGTCGCCTCGACCGCGTCGTCGAGGCCGCGAGCGACGCCGACCGAGCGGTGGTGCTCTTAGACGACCTCGAGGTCCTCGGCGACGACGGCGCCGCCGCGACGCTCGGCGACCGCCTCCGCGAGACGCTCGACGAACTGCGGGCCGCGGACGGGACGGTCGCGATCGGGGTGACCACTGACGCCGAGCGCGTCCCGGAGGCGCTGCGACGCGGCGGGCGGTTCGACCGCGAGGTCGACCTCGCGCCGCTGAGCGTCGCGGACCGACGGGAGGCCTTAGAGAGCGTCGCGCGGGACGTGCCGCTCGCGATGGACGTCGACTTCGCGGAGACGGCGACCCGGATCAACGGGTTCGTCCTCGCCGACGTGACGGTGCTGGTCGACGTGGCGCTGGAGCGGGCGATCCGCCGGGACGGCCGAACCGCGGTCCGCCAGTCCGACGTCGACCACGCGATGGACGTGGTCGAGCCCAGCGGGCTTCGGGATGTCGCGGTCGAGTTTCCCTCGGTCGCGTGGGACGACGTCGGCGGGCTCGAGGCGGCCAAACGCGAGATCGTGCGGGCGGTCTACTGGCCGCTCGAGTACGCCGACCGCTTCGAGCGAGCCGGTATCGAGCCGCCGTCGGGCGTGTTGTTGTACGGCCCGCCGGGGACCGGGAAGACGCTCCTCGCGCGGGCCGCGGCCAGCCTCAGCGACGCGAACTTCATCTCGGTGAACGGGCCGGAGCTGTTGGACCGATACGTCGGGGCCAGCGAGCAGGCCGTCAGGGACCTGTTCGCCACGGCTCGGGAGAACGCGCCGGCGGTCGTCTTCTTCGACGAGGTCGACGCGATCTCCCCGAAGCGACGGAGCGACGACACCGGCGCCGGCGAGCGCGTGGTGTCCCAGCTGTTGACCGAACTGGACGGGCTGGAACCGCTGACGGACGTCGTCTTCGTCGCGGCGACGAACCGGCCGGACATGATAGACGAGGCGCTGTTGCGCCCCGGCCGGATCGAGAAGACCGTCGAGACGCCGCTTCCCGACGAGCCGGCGCGGCGGGAGATCCTCCGGATCCACGCCCGTGACACCCCGACGGCCGAGATGGTCGACTTCGACGCGCTGGCGGAGCGGACGGCGGGGTACAGCGGCGGCGACCTCGCCGCGCTGGTCCGCGAGGCCGCGATGCTCGCCATCGAGGACACGATCACCGACGACGGGAGAAACGGGGATCTCACCGTCGACGCGGATCACTTCGAACGTGCGTTGGCCGAAACGACGCCGTCGGTGGGGGACGCTCCCGATCGGGACGGCGCGTTCCAGCGGTGAGTTACGCCCGTTCCTCGTGTAAGTTGAGGACGAAGTAGGCGATCCCGAGTGCCGTGACTAACTCCACCGCGGAGATCAGCCAGAACGCCGTGGAGAACTCCAACCCCTGGTTCTGGAGCGTCGGCAACGCGAACAACGCGCCGGCGGCGACGACGAAGCAGACGACGATACCGACGACTGATCGAACGTTCAATACGGCAACCGATTCATCGATGTCGTCTGACATTAGTGATAAAAAGACTCACAGCGAGTCGGGTAGTTACCGGTCGATACGGCCTTAATCGGCGGCAGACGGCTCTCCGGCCGACGGCTCCGGCGCTTCGGTGTCGCCCATGATGGCGCGACTGCGCAGGAGGATGAGCCCGAAGCCGACCTTCGCGCTCACGTCGAGGATCATGAAGCCGAGCGTCTCGACGCCGAGACCCACGATGCCGGCCCCTTCGGTTCCGACGAGCCACAGGATCGGGTACGCGGTCCAAAGGACCAACGTCAACACGGTCAACGTGTTGAACGTGCTCTCCACCTCAGCCGAGCGCGCCTTCGCCGCGCTGCGGAGGCTCGTGGCGAGGTAGTACAGCACGAAGATCATCGCGATCGTGCTGATGAGCCAGAACGAGTACCGCGCAAGCATCGTCTGTGAGAGAGCACCGACGAGGCCGGTGACGATCATCAGCGCGTCGACGCCGATGAGCGTCCCGATCGTCACGCGGTCGACCTTCGCGAGGAGCGCGAGGTCGAGCAACAGCAGCGGCGTGGTGAACAGCCAGTCAGCGTACCGCGCGTAGTAGATGTCGAGCGTCCCCCGGCCGACGACTTCGACCTCGGTCAACCCGATACCGAAGAACATCGACAGGTACGCCGCCGACGCGATCCCCGGCACGAGGATCGTGATCGCGTAGTACTCACGCGCCTCTTTGTTCGTGACTCCCCAGCCTTTCGCGATGAAGTAGAACGTCCCGAGGAGCATAAATATCGTCCCGATACCCAGCCACAGCGTTTCGGGCCGACCATCGCCGAGGAGGTCGAACCCTGCTTGAAGTACTGTCGGATCCATACGCAACTACACGTATCACCCATAAAACAATCAACTTCGACACAGCATAGTAAGGTACGCGCTCCGGCCGGGTCTGAGCGAGAATATATATTACTATTTTGAATTAGAAAGAAACACCGATCAGGCGGGGTTTCCCGGATTCGGCGCCGCGAGCGTCGGCGGTCTCGGCGGGTTGTCCGCCGGCGCCGGCGGGACGGACCTTACTAGTGACCCAAAATGAAACCAGTCTGGCGACCGTACTACCCGTATGGCGAACGACGAGGCCGAGACGGAGACCGAAACGACGGACGAGACCGATGAAACGACGGAGCGCGAGACGGAGGCGGAGACGACGGCCATCGACGTGGAGGCGCTCGACACGTACGAGGACCGCGTGGAGGAGCTCTCGTCCGCGCTGGAGGAACGGGAAGAGACGATCGAGGAGCTCGAGTCCGTGGTCGAAGCGCAGTCCGAACAGATCGAGACGCTGGAGGATCGGTTCCTCGATCTGTCCGCCCGCGTCGCGGACGGGCGGAACCTCGGCGTCTGTCCGGAGTGTAACGGGCCGACGGAGAAGAAGGAGCGGCTGTTCCGGAGCGACACGATCGAGTGCCTGCGGTGCGGCGAAGTCATCCACACGTACTGAGCCGCGCAGTCCGGTTTCGCGCCCGCGGGCACGGGCGACTCGTTCAAGCGAGGCGGTGCCGAGAGGCGACTCAGTCGTCCCCGTCGGCAGAGAGGCGACTCAGTCGTCCCCGTCGGCAGAGACGCGACTCAGTCGTCCCCGTCAGCCGAGACGCGGGCGTCCCAGTAGGAGACGGACGCCACGTAGTCGCCCGGGATCGTGTTGCCGACGAGCTCGTCGACGACCCGGAAGGGCCTCGCGACGGGGCCGGGAAGCTCGCGGTAGAAGCCGTACGGCAGCACGAAGTCGTGCTCCTCGCCGGCGAGCGTGAGGCCCGCCGCGCGGAGCATATCGACGACCTGTCGCTCGGAGTAGAGCCGGGAGCCCATCGGGAGCAGCCAGGTGTACAGCGTCCGGAGGCTACGACGGTTGAACGTGTCGAAGAACACCTGATCGGCGCTGACGCGGCGTAGCTCGCGGGCGAACGGAACCGGGTCGTCCATCAGGTGGAAGAAGCGCATCGCGACCACCGTGTCGAAGTGGTCGTCCGGAAACGGGAGCCGCGAGGCGTCGCCGCGAACGAACTCCACGGTGTCCGACAGTCCCCCCTCGACCGCCTTCTCGCGGCCCTGTTCGAGCATCTCCCGGGAGATGTCTATCCCGACGATGTCGGCGCCCCGGTCGGCGATCATCGTCGTGAACCGACCGGTGCCGCAGGCGACCTCCAGCACGCGGTGCCCATCCTCGATCGGCCCGAGCGCCGAGAGGACGGCCTCCTTCTCGCGTCGGTCGATGAGCTCCCCGCCGCCAGAGAACCGGACGTCCTCGTACTCCTCCGCGACCTCGTCGGCCTGGTACCAGTCCTGTCCCTTCACGTTGTCAGTACTGCACGCCCGACCGACAAAACCGTACTGGATGCGGTCGGGGACGGCGTCGGCATCCGCCGGTCGCGGCGGGGTCGGCGCTCGCCGGCTCCGATCGGCCGCTATCCGCTCGTCGAGACGGCGTCGGCCGAGATCTTGAGTATCACCCGCGGCCCCGACTCCTCACCGTGGTGGGGGTACTCGTCGACGTCGAAGTACCGCCGGGCGAGCTCGTCGATGTGTTCTTTCGCTCCCTCCTCGGTCAGCTCCGCCTCGCCGCGGACCGAGACGTAGCGGTACGGGTCGTCCGGATCGAGCACGCTGACTCCGACCTTCGGGTTTCGCCTGACGTTCCGCTCCTTCCGCCGCCCGCGGGCCGTGTTCACGAGGACGTACTCGCGGTCCTCGTGGTCGACCCACACCGGCGTGACGTGCGGGAATCCGTCGGGAGTCACCGTCGCGAGGTGGGCGTACGACTCGCGCTCGAAGATGTCGACGTGAGACTCGGGAATCACGGAGACGCGTACGGCGGGAAGCGGGGAAAATACCCCGATCGATCAGGATAATCGCTCGCCTGAGACGTGATATTAACACATTATATTATCCCAATCGGATTCCCCAATATGTAGCTAACCTTTACCAATAGGCAAAGGATTCAGATATAGCATGAGTACCAGTCCAGCGGAGACCGCCGACCAAGACCGCCTGTCCGAGAGCGAGTACCGCGATCGCCTGCGCGAACTACCCCCTAGCGCCAAGCTCGTCGCGAAGGTACTGGAGGGCGACTCGCCGCTCTCGCAGGGCGGGCTTGCCGAGGAGTCGCTTCTGCCCGACCGGACCGTCCGCTACGCGCTCAACCGCTTGGAGGAGGAGGGGCTCGTCGACTCCCGCTACAGCTTCAAGGACGCGCGCAAGCAGGTCTACTACCTGACTGTCTGAGGCCGCCGCGCGACGGGCGGAGCGAGTCGACCGTCGACTTCGCACGGAGTTCTTTTTAATCCCTCGTCCCGATACCTGACCGTATGGACCTCTCGGTCGTCGTACCGACGCTCAACGGGCGGGACCGGCTGGGCGCCTGCCTCGACGCGCTGGCGACGCACGCCCCCGAGGCGGAGGTAATCGTCGCCAACGGCCCCTCCGCGGACGGGACGACCGGGATGGTGCGCGACCGCGACGACGTCGACGTGCTCGTGGAGATCTCGGACCGAACCGTCAACGTCGCGCGCAACGCGGGGATCGAGGTCGCGACCGGCGACGCGGTGGCGCTGGTCGACTTCGACAACCGGATCGGTGAGGAGTGGCCCGGCGCCGTCCGAGCCGGCCTCGCCGACGCCGCCGCGGTGACGGGACCGGTGACGCCGGCGGAGCCGTCCCGACGGCCAGAGGCCGGCGCCGACGGAGAGCGGGTTAGCGCCGACGGAGAGCGGGTTAGCGCCGACGGAGAGCGGGTTAGCGCCGACGAGGAGACCGGCGACGGAAGCGGGGACGACGCCGCGGACGAACCCCCCGTGGGGCCCGAGCGCCGGACGATCGCGGGCCGCGACGTGACCTACTTCGCGGGCGGGAACGTCGCCTTCCGGCGGGAGACGCTCCGGGACATCGACGGCTTCGACGAGTACCTCCGGACCGGCGGCGCGCGCGACGCGGCCCACCGGCTGGCCCGGATGGGCCACGAGATCGCGTGGCGCGAGGCGCTCGGCGTGACCAAGGAGCTGCCGAGTCCGACCGCGGCCGACGGGGGTCGCAGCGCCCACGAGTGGGGATGGAAGTACCGGGCGCTCGCGTACCGGCTCCTGAAAAACTACGGCGTCCGGCCGACGGTGATGGCGCGGGTCGGGTCGCACGCCGCGACGGACGCGGTCGACGCGGCCGCCGACGTGGTCCGCGGCGAGTCGACGCCCTCCCGGTGGGCCGCGAACGGACGCGACGTGCTCGTCGGCCTCGCCAGCGGGGGTTCGGACGGGCTCGTCGCCCGGGGCCGCGACCGGAGCCCGGCCCGAAACCCGAACGGCATCTCGGAGCGCGCCGACCGCGCCGTGGCGAAGTACGACCGGCGAGAGCGAGAGGAGTGACGGGCGGGTGGAGGGGCGGCGGACGGCGGACGGCAGACGGCCGATTCCGGCCGTCCCCGCGCCTTTTAACCTCCGCCGTCGTCTACGGCCGGTAACGAATGGGACTCACGAAGCGGATCATCCCCTGTATCGACGTCGACCTCGACGACGACGGGGACGCGGCGGTGTACACGGGCGTCAACTTCGAGAACTTGGAGTACACCGGCGATCCGGTCGAGTTGGCGAAGAAGTACAACGCCGCCGGCGCCGACGAGTTCGTCTTCCTCGACATCACCGCGAGCGCGGAGGGCCGCGAGACGATGCTCGACGTGGTGAACGCGGTCGCCGACGAGTGTTTCATCCCGCTCACGGTCGGCGGCGGGATCCGCACGAAGGCGGACATCAAAGAGACGCTGCGCGCGGGCGCGGACAAGGTGTCTATCACGACGGGCGCGCTCGAACGCCCCGAGCTCATCGAGGAGGGCGCCGCGGCATTCGGCAGTCAGTGTATCGTCATCTCGGTCGACGCGCGCCGCCGACGCGACGACGCCGGCGAGCACTTCTACGAGGACGACGACGGCGAGACGGTGTGGTTCGAGTGCACGAAGAAGGGCGGCCGCGAGGGCACCGGGATCGACGCCGTCTCGTGGGCGAAAGAGGCCGAGGAGCGCGGCGCCGGCGAGCTGTTCGTCAACTCCATCGACATGGACGGGACGAAGGACGGCTACGACGTCCCGCTGATGACGGCCGTCTGCGACGCCGTTTCCACCCCGGTCATCGCCTCCTCCGGCTGCGGCGGTCCAGAGGACATGTACGAGGTGTTCACCGAGGCGAACGCCGACGCGGGGCTCGCGGCCTCCATCTTCCACTTCGGCGACTACTCCATCGAGGAGACGAAGGAGTACCTCGACGAGCGCGGCGTTCCCGTCCGGTTGTAGCCGAACGGCCGTCGTTCTTACTCGGAACAGAATAATTACCATTCACAACTGTCGTGATTTCCAATAGTTGTGATCGAAATCAACAGTTATTATGCGATGCCGAGCGAATCGTGACGTATGTCCACGTCATCGACGCGTGTCCGTGCCGAGCGCCCGGAGCTCGTCTGCCGACGGACCGACGACGGCTCTGGAGACGGGGAGGTGACGTTCTTCGAACGCGACCGCGATCCCGACGAGCGGACGACCAGGTGGATCACGGTCCGAGAGGCGGACTGCGTGCCGCGCGACGAGTGGCGGTAGAGGATCCGGACCGGCGCCGGCCTCCTCGTCGGCGTCGGTGCGGCGCTCACGGCGTGCTGTCGACGCGCGTTCGGCATCGGGCGAGACCGGTCGATCTCCCCCTTTTTTACCGCGAACCTGCAGAACCTCGGAATCGCGCTGCCGATCTCGCTGCCGTTCGCCGACCCGCTGGTCACCGTCTCGATAATCGTCTACTACGTCGTCCAGCAGATCGGCGGTGCCGCGCTCGCGGACGCGACGTGAGGCCCTGACGCGGTTCGGGCCGGGTCGTCTCGCGGGCGCTCCTGGCTTGCACCGCCGACCGCCCCCGATCGGTTCGCGCCGTCGACCGCCCCGGTCAGTCGTCGGCCGCGACGGCGTCGGTCGTCAGCAGGTCGCGGTCGTCGAGCAGCGCGACGGTCGCCAGTCGGATGGCGTGCGGCCAGCCGAGCGGGGTCGCGCTGTCCGGCGTCCCGTCGTCGAAGAACTGCTCGGGGAGGTAACTGGTCGACTCGCACAGCGAGCCGCCGGGCGAGACGCGCGCGAGGAGATCGCGGGCGCGCTCGGCCATCCGGTCGGCCCGCGGGTCCTCGTGCGCTTCGAGCAGGGCCGCGAGCTCCGCGCAGGCGTTCGCGCCCCACGCCGTCGAGACGGTCCACACCTTCTCCGAGAGCTGGCCGGCCTGCCGCCACGCGTCGCCCTCGTACCGGATCAGTCCGGCGATCTCGTCGCTCTCGTGCGCGAGCCCGTCGACGACGGTCTCAACGTGCGAGACGAGCCGGTCGAGCCGCTCCTCGTCGACGGCGCCGGCCGCCCCGTCGCTGCCGTCGGCCCCCCCGAGCGCGTCGAACGACCGGTGCGCGCTCGCCAGCGACAGCGTCGAGGAGTCGAGCCGGTCGTCGATCGCCCCCTCGGGCGTCTCGCGGAGCGCGTAACAGCCGCGCTCGGGGACCCAGAGGTCGTCGAGCGCCTCGTACACGCGAATCGCCTGCCCCCTGGCGTGGCCGGCGAGGTCGTCGGGGAGGGCGGCGGGGTCGAGGTCGCCACCGGACGCCCCCGCGTCGCCGTCGGGGGTACCGGCGGCGTCCGAGTCGGCGCCGAGCGCGTCGGCGTCGAGCCCGTCGCCGTGGAGCGCCAACTCGCTGTACGCCTCCAGGAACGTCGCCGCGGTGTGGGCGAACCGCCCGGCGCTGTCCTCCCACGCGTTCTGACAGACGACGGGTCGACCGTCGTCCTCGAGCGTCTCGTCGAGGCCGGCGAGCGCGGCGACGAGGGTCGCGTCGAGGTCGGGGACGGCCACACCGCTCTCTCGCGCCTGCGCGAGGTACGCGATCACGCTGCCGGTCTGGTCGGCCTGGTAGTCGACGTCGGGGCCGTCCTCGATCCGGGCGTTCGCCCACCCGGGCGCGAGGGAGCCGTTCCGCGGCCAGACGCGGTGGGGCCACGAGCCGTCCGGGCGCTGGGTGGCGACGTACATCGCGGCCGAGCGGGCGTGCCAGTCGTCGAGCCCGAGCCCGAGCCGGTCGTCGGCGCCGAGCAGGAACGTCGAGATCTCCGCGTCGTCGCGGAACCACGTGTAGCCGTAGCCCCCGGAGGTCGCGTAGAACGGGTCGAAGTCGGGACCGGCGATCCGGAGCCCGGAGTCGGCAGAGAGCAGCGAGAGCACGCGGAGGTCGGCGACGAGCGACTCGCGGGCCGGCGCCGACGCGGGGACGGAGGGCGTCGTCTCGTCCGCGGCCGCGGCGAGGGCGTCGGCCGAGTCGAGGTCGGCGAACAGCTCGTCGATCCGGGCGCGGGCCGCCTCTCGCGTCGTCTCCGCGCGGTCGGTCAGGAGCGACGCGACGGCGGCGACGCCGCCCTCGAAGGGGGCCTCGGCGATCACCTCGCCGGAGAGCCGCTCCTCCTCGTAGCGGTCGCCGTCGCGGTCGCGGGGGAGGTCGGTCGGCGCGTCTTCGAGGAGCTCCGGGAACGTCGCCGGGAGCTGGCCGCGGAGGTCGCGGAACCCCGTGTCGCTCGCGAGGAAGTCGTGCTCGTCGGCGTGGTACACCTCGACCGCGTCGTCGTACCGGAGCTGGCCGACGCGGTCGTCGCGGCCGTCGGGAGCGAACCGGGCGTAGACGACGAGCGAGAGGGCGTCGGGGTCGACGTTCGCGTGCCCGTCCTCGCCGACGTCGACCGTCGCGCGCGTGAGGTGCGCGTCGCCGATCGTGACGTCGCGGCGGGTCACGGTGGCGGCGTCCGCCTCGTGGACGGTCTCGATCAGGGTCGCGTCACCGACGTACCGCTGTTCGGTGGGCGTCTCGTCGAGCCAGACGATCTCGTCGCCGATCGCGAGACCGATCCGCGAGCGGACCAGCCCGGTCCGTCCCGTCAGCGGGTAGCCGAAATCGCGGAGCTCCCCGTCCTCGTCGACGTGGACCAGCCGCCCCTCGCCGCCGGTGAACCGTCCGGTGACGGTCCGCCGTTCGCCGGGAAACCGGGTGGCGTGTCCGGTGTTGCGCTTGTAGACGTCGAGCGCGTCGCGGAGTTGCATTACGCGGGTAAACGCCCCCTCCGCGTATGAAGTTTTGGTGTAATTATTATTCATATGTTCGAGAAACGGAAACCCTCAAGCCGGGAGGCGCCCGGGTACCGGCATGCACGAGCCCGGGCCTCCGCGGACGACGAGCGTCGGCGAATCGGTCGAGCTGGCGCCTCGATCCCCGGATCCGGACGGTACGTACGAGTGGACGGTCCGCGACGCGCCCGCCGACAGCGCCGTCGGCGAGGGACCGATAGGGAGCGGCGGCGGATCCGGGAAGGGCGACGAATCCGGGGTGGGCGACGGGTCCGAGGAGGGAACCGGACGCGGAGAGGGTGACCGACCGGAAGACGAACCCGAGGGGACACCACCGGTCCTCGTCTCCGGGGCGACGAGCCGATCGGACGCCCCGGTCCTCCGCCTCCGGCCGGACGCGCCGGGGACCTACGTCCTGACGCTCGACGCGCCCGACGGGACGCACCGCCAGCGCGTGCGCGCCTTCCCGGACGAGCGCCGGGAGACCGAGCTCCGCGTCGCGGCCGCGGACCTCCCGGTCGACGACGACGCCGTCGACCGCGTCTCGCTGATGTGGGCGCACAACGAGCGCCTCCTCGCCCGCGACCGGCCCGAGCGCGACGGCGACGACTGGGTCCTCGAGACCCGGGTGCCGCCGGGGCGCCACCGGTTCAGCTTCGTCGCCAACGACGACCCCGGAAACGAGCACGGCGACGTCGTCGAGGTCCCGGGACCCGGACGCCCCCGGCTCTCGGCTCGACGGGCGGTCGAGGACCGTAGCGACGCCGAATCCGGGT
Source organism: Halorubrum sp. Ib24 (assembly GCF_002252745.1). Taxonomy (NCBI): domain Archaea; kingdom Methanobacteriati; phylum Methanobacteriota; class Halobacteria; order Halobacteriales; family Haloferacaceae; genus Halorubrum; species Halorubrum sp. Ib24. The sequence continues at coordinate 18,700 of NZ_NHOX01000042.1, forward strand.
GGTCCTGCCTGGACGGCCGACGTCGAGGCGCCGCCCGCGGCCGGCGGGGCGAAGGGGGCCGGGCGAGTCGACGCCGCGACCGCGGCGTCGGCGTCAGTTCCTCGTCGACGGACCGGACGCCGCCCCGGAGACGGTCACGCGGATCGAGTCGTTGGCGGACGGGGCTACCCTCGCCGTCCCGCTCGGAGCGGTCCCCGACGACGCCCTCGACGGCGGCGGCCTCCGCGTCCACGCGGTCCCGCGCGCGGAGCGGTACGGGGCGGCCGAGACGGTGCGCATCGAGCGCGGGAACGGCGACGAGAGACGGACGGCGGAAGGAGGCGGCGTCGACGAAGGACCGACGGCCGACGGCGTCGCCGGTGGCGGCGCGCCGGTCGCGGTCACCGACCCTCACGCCGCCCCGGAGTGGGCCGACGCGCCGACGATATACGAGGCGTTCGTCAGGTCGTTCGCGGGCGACACCCTCCCGACGACGTTCCGCGAGATCGAGCGCCGGGTGCCGTATCTGGAGAGCCTGCGCGTCGACGCGCTGTGGCTGACGCCCGTGCTCGCCTCGCCGACCGAGCACGGCTACCACGTCACCGACTACTACGAGACGGCGAGCGACCTCGGCTCGCTCGAGGCGTTCGAGTCGCTCGTGGAGACCTGCCACGACGCCGGGATCCGGGTAGTCTTCGACCTCGTGATCAACCACACCTCCCGCGACCACCCCGCGTTCCAGATGCACGCCGCCGGCGTCGACGCGTACGCCGACCACTACCGCCGGGCCGACGGCGCCTTCGACGTGACCGGGACCGACTGGGCGGAGCTCGCCCCCGGGGACATGCCGGAGTACTACTTCAACTGGCGGCGGATCCCCAACCTCAACTTCGACAGTCCGGCCGTCCGGGCGTGGCTGCTGGACGTAGTCGACGAGTGGGCCGCCGTCGTCGACGGCTTCCGCGCCGACGTGGCGTGGGGGGTCCCGCACGGGTTCTGGAAGGAGGTCGCCGACCGCGTCCCCGACGACGTCCTCCTGCTCGACGAGACGCTCCCGCACGACCCCTTCTACGGCGAGGGGGAGTTCGACCTCCACTACGACACCTCCCTCTACGGGATCCTCCGCGACGTCGGCGCGGGCGAGGCCCCCGCGAGCGCGGTCGGCGACGCGTTCGACCGCGCCGCGTGGCTCGGCTTCGACGATCCGAGCGCGCAGATGCGCTACGTCGAGAACCACGACGAGGACCGCTACCTCGCCGAGTACGGCCGAGACGCCCTGAAGGCCGCCGCCGCGACCGTCTTCACGCTCCCCGGCGCGCCGATGATCTACGCCGGGCAGGAGCGCGGCAACGAGACGTACCGCGGCCCCGTCCGCTGGCACGACGGCGACAACGACCTCACCGACTTCCACCGCGACCTGGCCGCGCTCCGCGAGCGCGAGCCGCTCCTCCGCGAGGGCGCCGTCGACTTCAGCGGCCCCGCGACGGACGTGCGCGTCGTCGACGGCGACCCGGAGCGGGTGACCGCGTACGCCCGGACGGCGGTCGGCGATAACGAGGGCGCCGACGAGGCGGACGGCGACGCCCTCCTCGTCGTCGTCAACTTCGCGACCGAGCCGGCGACGGTCGCGGTGCCGGAGGGAGTCGAGACCGACCTGTTCGCCGACCGCGCGGTCGGGAACGAGGTCGCCGTCGACGCCGTGGCCGTCCTCAGATAGGGTCCCGTCTCCCCGGTCGCGGTATCCGCGTCCGTCGCGTCGTCCGACCCTTATAAGTGGTCGCCTCGCCCTCTGTTGCGTATGGACGACCGGACGCTGAACGATCTCCTCCGCCGATTCGGGCTCTCGGACAAGGAGATCGACACGTATCTGAGTCTCTTGGAGCACGGCGAGGCGAAGGCGAGCACCATCGCGGACGCCGCCGGCGTGTCGAAGCGCTACGTCTACAGCGTGAGCGAGTCGCTCGCGGACCGCGGGTTCGTAGAGGTGAACGACCACGTCGTGCCGACGACGATCCGCGCGAACCCGCCCGACGAGGTGATAAACCGGCTCCGCTCGGACGTCGACGCGATCCGACCCGGACTGGAGGAGCGCTTCTCGCGGGTGGAGCGGCGGGCCGAGCAGTTCGAGGTGATCAAGTCCCGCGTCACGGTCATCAAGCGGATCCGGTCGCTGCTCGACGGGGCGGAGTCGGAGGTCGCGCTGTCGGTCACGGCCAAGCACCTCCCGGAGGTCCGGGAGTCGCTCGCGGAGGCGGTCGACCGGGGCGTGCTCGTGCTCCTCGTCGTCTCCGACGCCGAGGGGACGTCGGTCGGAGACGCCGGCAGCGACGCGGTCGACCTCGAGGGCGTCGCCAGCGTCGTTCGGACGTGGAGCGAGGCGATGCCCACGCTCCTCACCGTGGACTCGGCGGGCGGCGTCGTCGCCCCGCCCGAGCTGCTCCGGCGGTCCGACACCGACCGGCAGGCGATCCACTTCTCGCAGGAACAGCTCGCGCCCGTCATCGTCGGCTCCTTCCTCGGGAACTACTGGCCGGCCGCGACCGAGGCCGCGACCGCGCCGCCGGCGCCGCTCCCGGCGGAGTACGAGAACTTCCGGCACACGGTGTTACAGGCGACCCTGCGGCTCCGCGCCGGCGAGACGCCGCGCGTAACCGTCGGCGGGCGGCGGACGGAGAGCGACGAGGCCGTCGAGCTCGTGGGACGCGTCGTCGAGGCGAAACAGGGGATGGTCGAGCCGACGAACAACGAGTTCCCGGTCCAGCACTCGCTCGTCGTGGAGACCGACGACGGCACCGTCACCGTCGGCGGGAAGGGCGCGTTCGTCGAGGACGTCGAGGCCGACCTCGTGCGGATAGAGGCGGACGAGGCCGGCGAGGCGGACGCGTCCGGCGGCACCGCCGACGCCGAATAGGTCGACGCCGAATAGGTCGACGCCGAATAGGTCGACGCCGAATAGGCCGACGCCGCGCGGGCCGACGCCGACCTACTCGCGGATCGGCGCGCTCGTCAGCCCCGACGGCTCGTCGCCGGACGCGGTGTCGATCCCGAGCCGCCAGCCCCCCTCCACGGCGTCGACGCGGACCGCCCGCGGGGGCGACCGGTCGCCGTGTCGGCACAGTTCGAGAGCGACCGGAAGCGTCGGGAACCGCCCGTCCCGGGGGGTCAGCGCGTAGTCGGACACGTGGACGACCACCGACTCGGCCGGCGGCTCGTCGCCGCCCGAGTCGGCCGCGTAGCTCCCGACGACCCCCGCTCCGGCGAGGCGCTCGAACGCCCCCGCGACCGGGTCCGCGTCGGGCGCGACGGGGAGCCGCGACGCGGCGTCGGCCAGCACCGCGGCCTGTTCGGTCGGCTCGAGGCCGCGGCGGAGCTCGAACGCCATCGCTTCGAGGAGCCGGAGACAGAGGCCGTCCGGGTCCGACCGCTCCTCCGCGAACGCGAAGTAGGCGTCCATGACCGCCGACTCGACCGCGTCGTGGTCGCCCGCCGAGAGGGCCTCGAACACCGCCGCCGCCGCGTCGTGGCAGAACCCGACGAGGTCGCGGCTCGGCGCGGGATTCGGTTCGGGGTCGCGGCTCGAATCGGGGTTCGGTCCGGGGTCGCGGCCCACGGCGGGTCGGAGAGCGACCAGTCCGCCGCCTCGGTCGCCGAGAACCGCCGCACGTCGTGCGCGTCGCCGGCGGACCGACCGCTTCCGGCGTCGCCGTCGGCGCTCCCGTCGCAGACGCCGCGGTCGACGCCCTCGTCGCCCGCGTACTCCTGCCGGACGATCACGTCGTAGTACGGGACCTGCGGGTCGTACCGGCGGAGCGCGTCGCGGTACTGCTCGGTGGCGCGCGCGGCGGCGCGCGCGGCGGCCCGGCTCTCGAACCGGAGCCCGGCCGCGGGGACCGGTCTGTCGCCGTAGCGGGCGCAGACGAGCGAGTACTCGCCGGTCTCCGACGAGAGCGCCTCGATATGGTCGCTGATAGCCGCCAGCGTCGTCCCGATCACGTCGCGGTCACGCTCCGCATCCGGTCACTCCTCCAGGCTCGGGTGGGTCTCTTGCGGGTCGGGATGCGGTTCCGCGAACCGCTCGCGGGTCGCGTCCAGCGAGGCGGCCTCGCGTTCGCGGCCACCGTCGGCGCCGATCTCCTCGCAGCCCGGGGGCACCTCGCGGCCCCGGTCGGTGAAGTACCCCTCCGGCGTCACCCAGTCGTGGTAGAAGGGCGCGTCGTCGTCCTCCAACAGCGTGACCGCGACCTCGGCGCCGTGGCCGGCGCACACCGCGGCCTGATGGGGCTTCTCCGCGAGCCGCCCCGCCGCGTACAGCCCGTCGACGCCGGTCCGGCCGCGCTCGTCGACGTCGACGTACGCCTTCCCGCGCTCGATGATCCCGACGCCGTCGACGCCGTCGAGGTAGCCGACCGCGTTCTTCGTGGCCGCGACGACGTACCGCGTCCGGATCCGGTCGTCGCCGTCGGTGGCGACGGCGAACCGGGCGTCGTCGCTCGGGGCGCCGTCGCTCGGGACGGCGCCGTCACCGCCGGAATCGGCGTCGCCGGAGTCGATCGCGGCGACCCGCGTCACCCGCGCGTCGAGTCGGTCCGCGCCGGCGGCCTCGGCCTGCTCGCCGAGGAGGTCGAGCAGTCGGCGGGCGTTGACTCCGAGCGGGAACCCGGGGAAGTTCTCCAGGTGGGCGTTCCGCCGGAGGATCGACGCGCCGCCGTCGACGACGAGCGTGTCGAGCCCCTGACGCGCCGTGAACACGGCCGCCGAGAGCCCGGCGACGCCGCCGCCGACGACGACCACGTCGCGCGGGGGGGTCGACCCGTCGGTCATCGGTCGACCACCCGTCGGTTCCGTCGGGAACGGTCCGCCGCCCGTAGCTGATTCGGCTCCATACCCGTCGACACGGGCGAGGCGAGGTAGGATCTTCGGTCCCGCGGGTCTGACGCGATGCGCTGTCGAGCGGCCGGCCTCGCCCCGCTCATCGCCGAACCCGGACCGGGTTGGCGGCGGCGATGAACGGCTCGTCCCGGTCGGTCGCCGCGAACGCGAGGTCGCCGCACGCGCCGCGTTCGACCCGCCACGTCGGCAGCGCCGGGACGTCGTAGTCGGTCGGGTCGCCGTAGGTCGCCGCCACGGTCCACTCGCGGGCGCGCATCTACAGGTCCCCCTTGATCGCGTCCGCGACGCGCTTCCGGTCGAACAGCCGCTCGTTCTCGGGGATCGCCGGATACGGACCCTCCTCGTACCGCGGCCACGCGCCGAACGCGTCGGGGTAGAGCTGCTTCGCCGTCATCTCCAGCTGGAACAGATTCAGTATCGGGCCCTGATACCGGGCGCCCTGCGGGTGGATGCGGTCGTTCCGGACCGCCGCGATCTCCGAGCCGACGGCGACCTCCTCGAAGGCGGTCCGTCGCCCGGCCATGTCCGTCCCCGGCTCCATCCCGCCGAGGTAGAGGATGACGTCGGGATCGGCCTCGAGCATCGTCTCGAAGTCGACGACCGTGCCGCACTCGACGCTCCCCTCGAACGCGTCGCGCGGGCCGAGCGGGCGCGTGTGCGACGTGAGGAAGCCGGGGTTGCTCAGCGTGTACGCGTAGATGCTCTCGATGTCGGCGGCGGCGATCATGATCGCGGTCGGGCGCTCCTCCTCGGGCGGCAGCCCCTCTTCGATCGTCGACAGAAGCCCCTCGCGGACCTCCGCGAGCGCCTCGTAGCGCTCGCGCTCCCGGAACGCGTCGGCGACGATCTCGAACTGCTCCCACAGGCCGTAGTACTGGTAGCCGTCGGCCCACTCGTCCGTCGGCTCCTGGTGGCGGTCGCTGAGGGAGTTGCCGAACCACGGCGAGACGTTCTCGGCGACCTCGTCGACGTCCGCGCGGTCCCAGGCGTCCTGTCGGGTGATCCACGCCGGGTCCGCGAGGTGGACGTCGCTGTCGAGCTCGTACAGCTTCTCCTTGTCCGGCTTCCACGAGGAGTAGCGCCCGGACCAGTCGAGCGAGACGCCCGGGAGCCGCTCGACGAACTGGTTCCACAGCCCGTCGTAGTAGTCGGGCGCGTGCAGCGCGGTGACGTCGTTCCCCCGGCCGAGCGCGAACGCCATGTCCGCGTGGTGGGTGAGCCGCGTGAACACCGTCTCCGGCGGCGACTCGAACGTCACCTCGCCCATCGGCGAGATCGACGCCATGTAGCTCTCGGCGGTGTCGCCGGACCCGTCAGAATCGTCGCCGTCGGCCGAGCCGTCGTCGGCGCCGTTGCCGTCGGCCGAGCCGTCGTCGGCGCCGTCGCCCTCCCCGTCGCCACCGCCGGTGCAGCCGGCGAGCAGACCGCCGAGCGCGACGGTACCGCCGTACTTCGCGAACGCTCTGCGGGTCGGATCCCCGTGTACCGCGTCGTCTCTGGACATGTTTTTAGGCTAGCCTAAAGATGTTTAACCACTTCGGTTTTTAGGTCGGACTAAAATATATTGCCACGTCGTCGTCGGCCGGACGCGTCGGGTTACTCCGACCCCTCGTGCCTGGCGCGCAACGGGGTGACGCGGGGGCCGTTCTCGGTCTGCACCACGTCGGTGTCGACGCGGAACACGTCAGCGAGCAGCTCCTCGGTGACGACCTCTCCCGGGGCGCCGCGGGCCCGTATCTCGCCGTCCTTGAGCGCGACCATCCGGTCGGCGAGCCGCGCGGCCTGCTCGATGTCGTGGAGCACGACGACGACCGTCACGTCGCTCTCGTCGCGCAGCGTCTCGATGATCTCCATCACCTCCATCTGGTGGTGTAAGTCGAGGAACGTCGTCGGCTCGTCGAGGAGGAGCACGTCGGTGTCCTGCGCGAGGACCATCGCGATCCACGCGAGCTGCTTCTGCCCGCCGCTGAGGCTCCCGACCTCGCGGTCCCTGAGGTGGCCGCAGCCCGCCAGCTCGATGGCGCGGTCGACCGCGCGAGCGTCCGCCTCGGTCGTCCGCTCGAAGAAGCCGCGGTGCGGGTACCGACCGTGATGGACGAGGTCCTCGACGGTGATGCTGTCCGGCGACGTGCTCTCCTGTGACAGCAGCCCGAGCTTCCGGGCGAGCGCCTTCGTGTCCATCGAGTGAACGTCGCGTCCGTCCAGGAGCACGGAGCCGTCCTCGGGCGCGAGCTGGTTCGCCAACCCCTTCAGCAGGGTGCTCTTGCCCGACCCGTTCGGACCGACGAGGGCGGTGACCGCGCCCGGCTCGGCCGCGATCGACGCGCCGTCGACGACCGGTTCCGGAGCGGTCGGGTACCCCAACACGAGCCCCTCGGCGTCGAGGTCGCTCGCGTCGGTGGCGCCCGCCGCGCGCTCGCCGGTCGTTCGGTTCGGCGCGTTCGCGCCGCTCAGTTCGTCCGAATCCGTCGCGTTCGTGCGTTCGATGGACATTCAGAGTTCACCCATGTTCTGCCGTCTCCGCATCAGGTACAGGAAGTACGGCCCGCCGACGAGCCCGGTGACGATCCCCACCGGGATCTGCGCGTCCGCGCCCGTCAGGACGCTCATCCCGAGCCGCGCGCCCACGTCGGCGGCGACCATCAGGGCGGGGCCGACGAACAGGCACCCGACGATCAGCCGCTTGTAATCGCTCCCGACGAGGTTCCGCACCATGTGCGGGACGATCAGCCCGACGAAGCTGACGATGCCGGCCACCGCGATGCTGGCGGCGGCCGCGAGCACCGCGACCCCCGACAGCGCGAACCGCACCCGCTCTATCGACATCCCGAGCGACTTCGCGGTCTGCTCGCCCAACAGGAGCAGGTTCAGCTGCCGCGATCCGGCGATCGAGAGCAGTACCGCGACGACCGTCCACGGGAGCGCCAGCCGCACCTGCGCCCAGTCCGTCCCGGTCAGCGAGCCGGTCGTCCACTGGATCGCCGACTGGACGACGCCGATGTCGTCGGCGAAGAAGAACAGCGCCGTCTGGAGGCTCCCGAAGACGGTCCCGACGATCACGCCCGCGAGCACGAGCCGGACGGGGCTCGTCCCGTTCTTCCACGCGATGGCGTACACGATCAGGAACGCGACGGCGCCGCCCAGCGCCGCGATCAGCGGGAGGAACGCAGAGAGCCCTCCGAACACGACCAGCGTCAGCAGGATCATCAGCCCGGCCCCGGAGGAGACGCCGAGGATGAACGGGCTCGCGAGCTCGTTCCTGGTGACCGCCTGGAAGATCGCGCCCGAGACGCCGAGGTTCATCCCGACGATGGCCCCGACGATCACCCGCGGTAGGCGGATGTTCCAGACGATCAGCGTGCCGTGCGACAGCTCCGGCAGCTCGCCCTGAAAGCCCGTGATCGCCCGCATCAGCTCCTCGCCGACGAGGAAGTTGAGCAGCCACCGCGGGTCGAGGAGGACCGCGGGGTCGAGGACGGCCCGCCACGCCTCGCCGACCGTCATCGAGTAGGCGCCGAAGCTCACCTGCACGAGGCCCGCGACGACGACCACCGCGAGGCTCCCGACCGCGACGCTCACGAGTTTCGGGTCGAGCAGCCAGCCGAAGCGGTCGGTCCCGGCCGACCGGCTCGTCGACGCCCCGCCGCGGACCGCGGACCGCTCGCCGCTCATCGCGCCCCCTGGTCGGCCGCCGCTCCGTCTCCCCCCGCTCCGTCGGCCGCCTCCCGCCCGCCGTTCAATTCGGTCGCGTGCGCCGCGATCGCCTCGTCGTCCATCGCGTCGAGCAGGGCGTCGGCGCCGTGGGCGTCGACGACCGCGGCCGGGTCGAGGTGCGCCGCGAGCGCGCGCCGCCCGGCGGCCGCCCGCGATTCGGCCTCGTCCGCGTCGACGTACGACGACAGCGAGGCGTCGATCGCGGCCTCGCGGACGCGGGCGAACCGGTCCGAGTCCGGGTCGAGGGCGTCGCGTGCTCCGCGTCGAACCACTCGGCCCACCGCTCGCGGTCGGTCCACTCGTCGCCGACCGCGGCCTCTCGACGCAGCCAGTCGACGCCCTCGGCCGCCGCGGGCCACCAGCCGTCGTCGATCCGCGCGTCGGCGACGACCCGCTTCCCGACGCGGGCGCCCCGGCCGGCCGCCGTGACGACCTGGCGGTCGGCCGCCGACGGCGACGCGACGTAGAGCCCGTCGACCGGCGTCGTCCCGTCGCGGTCGGCGTACTCGCGGTCGAAGCCCTCGTGGGTCTCGTCGCCGTGCTCGTGGACCGCGAACATCGCCTCGTCGTCGTCGAGCCCGCGGAGGTACTCGCCGCCGTACCGCGTCGCCGCGACCACGCGGCGGGCGGTGACCGGCTCGCCCTCCTGCGGCGTGACGCGGAGGCCGGCGGCGTCATCCCCGTCTCCGGCTCGGCGTTCGACGTCTTCGACGAGGTCCGAGACGACCGAACACCCCGCCCGCTCCGCGTGCGAGCGGAGCAGCTCCGCGAAGGTCTCGACGTCGACGCCGGCGGGGAATCCGGGGTAGTTCTCCAGGTGCGCACAGCGCGCGAGGGAGGACCGACCGCGGTCGAAGACCGCGACGTCGAGCCCCTCCCGCGCCGCGAACACCGCCGCCGAGCAGCCCGCCGGACCGCCGCCGACCACGACGACGTCGCGATCGACGGCGGCGCTCATTCCGCGCCTCCGGAGACGATCGCGGCGACCTCCTCGCGGTCGAACAGCCGTTCGGCCGGCGGAATCGGCGGGTAGTCGTCGCCGTGCTCGTAGCCGGGCCACTCGCCGAACCGACCCGGGAACAGCTGTTTCGCCGTCATCTCCAGCTGGAACAGGTTCATGATCGGCCCCTGCACCGGGGTTCCGGAGGGGTAGAAGCGGTCGTTCTCGATCGCGGAGAGCCGGCCGGCGACCGAGTGGTCGGCCAGCTCCTCGCGGACCGCGCCGACGTCGTAGTAGGAGGCGATCCCGTACTGGTGGAGAATGACGTCGGGGTCGACCTCCAGCAGCCGCTCGTGGTCGTAGGCCGTCTCGTAGGTGACCTCGTCCGCGGCGAAGGCGTCGGGGACGTCGAACGGACGGACGTGCGCGTTCGCGAAGCCCGGCCCGTCGGTCCGGGAGGGGTAGTAGGTCCCGTCCATGTAGATGAGGGCGGCGACCGTCGGGCGCTCCTCGGCCGGCGGGAGGTCGCTCCGGATCGTCTCGATCAGGTCCTCGCGGACCGCGTCGAGCGCGGCGAAGCGCTCCGTCTCGCGGAAGGCGGCGGCGACGCGCTCGCCGATCTCGGGGAGCGCGTAGTACTCGTAGTCGTCGCGACACGGCTCCGGGGGGTCCGAGTGCCGGCGGCTGTAGACGTTCCCGAACCACGGCGCGACGTTGTCGCGGACCTCGGCCACGTCGGCCGCGCTCCAGCCGTCGAAGGACGCGAACAGGCACGGGTCCGCGAGGTGGAGGTCGCTGTCGAGCTCGTAGAGGAGCTCGCGGTCGACGGAGATGCCGCCGGAGCCGGAGTTGAGCTGCGTGAGCCCCTCGGCGTCGAAGGAGACGCCGTCGAGGCGCGCGTAGTAGGCGTCCAACGTGTTCCCGCCCGCGTTCGCGTCGAAACCGAGCGAGTTCACCGCGCCGCCGTGACCGAGCGCGACCGCGAGGTCGGCGTACAGCAGGCTGTACACCATGACGCCCTCCGGGACCGCGTCGAACGCGACCTCGCCGGCCGGCGCCATCTCGGCCGTGTACGAGCCGTCCTCGCCGCCGGCACCGTCGCCGTCGGCCGAACCGCTCCCGTTCGAACCGCCGCTCGCCGAGCCGTCGTCTCCCCCGGCACCGCCCGGCGCCGGATCGGTCCCGGCGCACCCGGCGAGCAGTCCCGCGCCGGCGACGCCGCCGCAGTACCTGATCGCGTCGCGTCGCGTCGCGGGGGATCGGTCCGCGTCTGGTTCCATACGATTTAGGCCACCCTAAAGGATTAAATCGGTTTCGGATCTTAGGCTCGCCTAACACTTCGCCGAAACGGGAAGCCGGCGGCCGGAACCGGTCGGAACGGCCGGTCGAGCGCGCTTTGTCGGCGAGACGCTCGGCGGCCGGTCCGGCGCCTCGTCCACAGCGCTCGTCTGGATCGGCGCCTCGTCCCGGTGTCCGCGGATGTACACGGTCGACAGGTACCGCGGGGCGCCGGTCATCGTTCGCCCCCTCGGATCTCGCCGCCGACCTCGTTCGACGGGCGTTTGTCGGGTCCGTCGGCGCCACGATCGTCCTCCGGGGCGAAGAGCGCGGCGTACATCCACGCCCGAGCGCGTCGAAACCGAGCGCCGTCAGCGGCGTCTCGTCGAGGGCGACGACGCGCCCGGTGACCTCGTCGACGACGTCGGCGGCCTCGAACAGGTGCTCCGCCTCGCGGGCGAGCGCCTCCGCGACCGCGATGACTTCGTTCCGACGCGCGGTCGTCTCGCCGACGATCGTCCGCTTCAGCTAGGGGGTGGACGAGGCGTCGGTCGTCAGCGCGAGCGCCACCGCGACCGACTCGGTGAACTCCGAGCGGACCGTCTCCAGCAGCGACTCGGCGTCGGCGTCGTCGACGTCGGCGAGGCTGTGGGGCCGAGCCGTCTCGTGGAACGCACGTCGAACCTCCCGACAGCGAGCGTCGCCCGCGTATCGCCCCTCGCGAACGACCCAGTCGACGTAGTGGTCGGCGACGGCGGGCCAATAACGCGTGGCGACGTCGTCCCGGATCAGCGAGACGGCGGCGCGCGCGTCGTGGCCCGCGCTCACGACCGCCTGGTGGACCGTCTCGTTCGTCATCCATCCGGCCGCGTAGAGGCCGTCCACCGTGGCCCGTCCGGCCTCGCGGCCTACCGTTCCGGACTCGGCGCCGGCGATGTAATACTCGCCGCGTTCGAGTTCCATATCGGCACGTGCTATCCGTGTTCGGTTCCGATCCGAGATGACAAGGCTCCCCCTCGGGAGGCTGATCTCCGCGAGCGTATGTCCGGCTACCGGGGCGTCCTCGGCGACTTTGATCTGCTCGATACCGGATTGCTCAGACCAACAGTGTACAGCATTGCGCGCGATGATCGTGACTACTGTTGACGTGGGACGGCGCTCGACCGAGGTCAGCCGGTGATAGTGACCGGCCGCTCGGTCGAGAGCATGACGTCCTGCGTGATGCTCCCAATGAGTACCTCTTGGAGCCCCGACCGCTTACGCCCGCCCATGACGATGCTGTCGGCATCGCGTTCCGCCGCCACGTCGAGAATCTTCCGGGCCACCTCGCCCCCGATGGCGACGCGCTCGACGGGGATCCCCTCGTTCTCGAGGGTATCGGCCGCCTCGACTGCCGCGTTGATCTCCTCGAACGTGTGGGGAGGGGCCCCCTTGTAGTCCTGGTGACGGAACACGACGAGAACCGTCGCTTCAACGGTCTCCGCCGCCTCGGGCAGCCCCGCAACGTACGCCGCCTGATGATGGGCGCGTCCCGCGTCGGCGTCGACCGGTACCAGAACCTGTCGGATCCCCTCGCCGGGCACGCCCGTCTCGCTCGTGATGGTAACTGGCCGCTCGGCCGAGAGCATAACGTCCTGAACCGTGCTACCGAGCAGCACACGGGAGACGCCCGACCGCTTGCGTCCGCCCATAACGATCTCGTCGGCTTCGAGCCCCTCAGCGGAACGGACGATCTGGTCCGAGATACCGCCGTCGTCCACGGTTCGGGTCACGGAAACGCCCTCGCCCTCGAGAAGGTTGGCCGCCCCGACGGCCGCGTCGATGTCCGAGAACTCCACCGTGTCGGCGTCGTTGAACTCATCGGGAGGCACCACGAACAACACCGTCGCCTCGACATCGTCGGGGGCGTTCGGAAGCCGTGACACGTACTGTGCCTGGTGGAACGCGCGTTCCTCACTTCTGTCGACCGGAACGAGTACCCTGTACATCACATTTAATCATAGTGTTTATTAGACTATAATATCCACCAGTAGTTCCCACAAGACGATAACTCCAGAATTCGGAAACAGTAGACTGGACGGGGCGAACGATTTCGTATCGCGCTATGCGATTTACTCTGCCGCGAACGCGCGGACCGATTCGAACGAGCCGTCGGCGATAGCGCCGGCGATCCCCTCGATATCGGCGTCTCGAGGGACTTCGTGGGGGTACTTCCGGCTGAAGTACCGCAGGAGGTTCGCGACATCGCGTTCGAGGAACTCGCCGGCGTTCTCGTGGTCGACGGGGACCGCCTGCGGCCAGTCGAAGATCGTGACGCCGCTCTCCGCGACCGCGACGTTGTGTTCGGACATGTCGGCGTGGACCCAGCCGAGGTCGTAGGCGGTGACCAGCTCGCGGAGGACCAGATCGAGGACCGCGGAGGCCTGTTCGGGTTCGAGTCTCGCGCGCGAGAGTTCCGCGCCGTCGAACTTGTCCATCACGATGGCGTGGCGGTTGTGGTCGACGGGGCGGGGGACGCTCACGTCGGGGTACATCGCTTCCATCGCCTCGTACTCGCGCTCGGCCGCCTTGCGCGCGGTGTACATCCAAGAGACGTGGTCGCGGTCGGCGGTGTACTCGCGCTCGCGGTTCACCTCGCGGAAGTTGGTGTATCCCTCGCGGTGGTACTTCAGGGCGAGCGGCTTGAACGACTGGGCCTCGTACACGTCTCCTTCCTTGCCGAACCCCAGGGGCGAGCCCACGCCGTCGATGGTCTCGCGTTCGGAGAACGTGCGGAGCGCCAGGGCGTCGTACCCCTCGAACGTGAGTTGGTATCCCTCGTACTGGATCGTCTTCCGCTGGATCAGTTCGCGGTCGAGACACCGGTCGATCCGGTAGTCCACCTCCTCGCGCGTCAGGTCGGCGTAGTCGGGGATCTTGTCCCGGCGGACCCACTCCGAGAATCGCATCCCCTGCTCGACGCCCGAGAGGAGATAGAAGTCCTCGGGTTCGAGCTCCGCCATGTCGCCGGCGACGTTTCGGACCATACGCCCCCTACTCCGGGGATTCCTAAAAGGGACGCGCGTTCCGCGAGGCGGTGCGATAAATCTCATTCCGCGATAGCAAATCCCGTTTCGACCGGATCGTCGTCCGAACGCAACCGCTTTCGGGACGGCGGGCGGAGAGGCGCGCATGACCGCGCCGACGGGCGGCTGGCGGCTGATCCGAGAGGAGGCCCGTCCGGGGCCGATGCAGATGGCGCTCGACGAGGTGGCGGCGGAGACGGCGGCGGCGGGCGGCCCCGCGACGGTCCGCACGTACCGATGGGAGCCGAGCTGTCTCACGCTCGGCTACCGGCAGGACCCGGAGACGGTCGACTGGGCGTTCTGCGAGCGCGAGGGGATCGACGTGACCCGCCGACAGACCGGCGGCGGCGGGATCTACCACGACGGGCGCGGGGACGTCGCGTACTCGATCGCGGTGCCGGCCGCCGACGTGCCCGGCGAACTGCTCGACTGTTACCACCTCCTCTGCGAGCCGGTCCTCGACGCGTTCGACCGCATCGAGATCGACGCGGGCTACGTCGAGGAGTCGGTGCCGGAGCTGTACCGCCCCGCCTGCTACCTCCGGGAGCTTCACCCCGCGCACGACGTGGTGGCGGGCGGTTCGGCGGAGCCGGAGGCCGACGGCGCGACGGAGGCTGGCGGCGCGGCCGGCGACGGCGACGAGGGCGCGACGGACCGCCGGAAGATAGCCGGCAACGCCCAGTACCGCAAGCGCGACGCCGTGATCCAGCACGGCTCGCTGACGTTCGCCGTCGACGCGGAGCGTCACCTCGGGGTCTTCTCCGATCCGCCGGTCACGCCCGAGGAGTTCCGCGAGCGCGTCGTCGGGATGGACGAGTTGGCCGACGCCGACCGGGCGGACGCCGCGGCGGCCGTCGAAGACGCGCTCGTCGCGTGGGTGACGGGCGGAGACGGCGACGAGGGCGGTGGCGACGAGGCGGACGGCGAGAACGGCCGGGCCGACGCGGTCGCGCTCGACCGCGACGGCTCGTGGTCGAGCGCGGAGCTCGCGCGGGCGGAGGAGCTCGTCGAGGAGAAGTACCGCGACGACGGCTGGGTCCGGACCCGACCGGGAAACGACGGCGCGTAGTCGCCGGAACGGGAGGGGAACCGGACCAACCGGTTCCGAAGGGGCTTTTTCAATCGCCCCCGTTGTAGCGGTATGAGTCTCAAGGTCGGCGCGCACGTCTCGATCTCCGGTTCGCGGGCGTCGAACGATCCCGAAACGCCGCCGTACGGGAACATCGCCAACGCGGTGTTCAGACAGAAGCAGTTCGGCGGCAACTGCGGACAGATATTCACGCACTCCCCGCAGGTGTGGCAGGACCCGGACATCAGCGACGAGGAGGCCGCGCAGTTCCGCGAGGGGACCGAACGCGACCTGGTCGGGCCGTGGGTGATCCACACCTCCTACCTCGTCAACCTCTGTACGCCGAAGGAGGGGCTCCGCGAGAAGTCGCTCGACTCCATGCAGAAGGAGGTCGACGCGGCCGCGAAGCTGAACATTCCGTACGTCAACGTTCACCTCGGCGCGCACACGGGGGCCGGCGTGGAGGGCGGCCTCGACAACGCCGCGAGCGTCATCGACGACGTCGACGTCCCCGACGGCGTCACGATCCTCATCGAGAGTGACGCGGGCGCCGGGACGAAGCTCGGCGACGAGTTCGAACACCTCGCGGGGATCATCGACCGCACCGAGACGGACATCGACGTCTGCGTCGACACGGCCCACGCGTTCGCGGCGGGCTACGACCTCTCGACGCCCGAGGCGGTCGACGAGACCGTCGCCGAGTTCGACGACGCCGTCGGGTTGGAACACCTGGAGTACATCCACCTCAACGACTCGAAGCACGCCTGCGGCACCAACAAGGACGAGCACGCCCACATCGGCGAGGGCCACATCGGCGAGGCCGGGATGGAGCGGATCGTCAACCACCCGGACCTGACGGACGTGCCGCTGGCGCTGGAGACGCCGACCGAGAACGGGAAGAGCTTCGCGTGGAACATCGAGCGCGTCCGCGAACTGCGCGCGGAGTGAGCCCGGGGCGGCCGGGCCGTCGCGGGAGCGAAGGGGAGGAAACCCCCGAATTTAGTTACAATTGTCCGACGCGCCTTTATGTGGTCGGAGCCGAGATCCACGGATATGACCACCACTGAGGCGCTCCTCATCGGTCGTCGTCGCCGCTTGGCCCTCACGATGGTCGGCGGATTCGCCGGTCTGGTGGCGCTCTCGCTGGCGGTCGCGGTCGTCGCCGAGCGTGCGGGTCTCCCGACCGCGGCGGCGCTGACCGACCGGCTCGTCCCGCTGTTGGCGTTCTACGCGCCGGCGCCGATCGCGGCCGTCGGCGGGTACGCGCGCTGCGGCGGCCCGGCGTGTCTCGCGGTGGGCGCGGTGCCCGCGGTCGTCTTCGCCGCGCTCGTGGTCGTCGGGACCGTCTTCGGCGTCCCGGGCGTGGGCCCCGGCGACTCCCCGATCGGCGGGGTGACGATGGCCTTCGCCGCGGTCGGGCTGACCGGCGCGTTCGTCGGCTACTGCGCCGGCGTCACCGCCGCGCTGCTCTCGGACCTCGTCGGGTTCGGGAGCGGCGGCGACAGCGAGGGCGACGAAGACTGAGAGTCGGAGCGCGCCCGGGCGCTCGGCTTCCCCACGTTTAATTCGTCCCGCGTCGAACGCGGTGCCGTGCGACGCTTCTCCGCGGAGTACCTCGAACACACCCGGCAGGGGATGTGGGCCGACGACCGGGCGGCCCTCGCGGACCTCGGGTTGGCGAGCCGCCGCCGCGTCGTCGACGTCGGCTGCGGCACCGGCGAACTGACGCGCGTCCTCGACGCGGAGGCGAGGCCGGACGCGACCGTGATCGGCGTCGACGCCGACACGGACCTCCTCGCGGTCGCCCGCGAGGAGACGGGACTCCCGTACGTCGCCGGCGACGCGACCCGGCTCCCGCTCCCGGACGGCGCCGTCGACCTCGCCGTCTGTCAGGCCCTCCTCATCAACCTCCCCGAGCCGGTCGCCGCGGTCCGGGACCTCGCCCGCGTCTCCTCGGACCTCGTCGCCGCGATCGAGCCGGACAACGGCGACGTGACGGTCAGTTCGACGGTCGCCGCCGAGGAGCGACTGGAGCGGGAGGCCCGCGAGGCGTACCTCGAGGGCGTCGACACCGACGTCGCCCTCGGCGACCGCGTGCGGGAGGCGTTCGCGGCGGCGGGCGTCGGGGACCTCCGGACGCATCGGTACGTCCACGAGAAGCGGACGGCGCCGCCGTACGCGGAGTCCGCGCTGTCGTCCGCCGCGCGGAAGGCCTCCGGCGCCGGGCTCGCCGACCACCGCGAGGAGCTGGTGGCCGCGACCTCCGTGGCCGCCTACGACGACCTCCGCCGGCGCTGGCGCGAGATGGGCCGCGAGGTGGTCGACGCGATCGGCGCCGGCGAGTACGAGCGCGTCGAGCGCGTCCCGTTCGACGTGACCGTGGGGCGGGTCGATACCGGGGACTGACGGACGCGGCGTTCCGCCGCCGCGTCCGGAAGGTCGAAGTCGACGGGGCGCGATCCGAGCGACATGCCGGCCGCACTCGTGACGGGTTCCTCCAGGGGTATCGGGCGATCGATCGCGCTTCGGTTCGCGGACGACGGCTACGACGTCGCGGTCAACTACCGCACCAGCGACGAGGCCGCCGCGGCCGTCGCCGACGCGGTCCGCGACCGGGGGCAAGCGGCGGTCGCCGTGGGCGCCGACGTCTCGGACCCCGACGCGGCGGCCCACCTCGTGGAGACCGCCGCCGACGCCCTCGGCGGGGTCGACCACGTCGTCAACAACGCCGGGATCGACCAGCACGTGTACACCGCGGACCTCGATCCCGACGACTTCGACCGGGTCATGGACGTCAACGTCAACTCCGCGTTCAACGTCACGAAGGCGGCGCTCCCGCACCTCCGGGAGTCGGAGGACGGCCCGTCGGTGACGAACGTCTCCTCCATCCTCGCGCACACCGGCGCGCCGGTCGAGTGCCACTACGCCGCCTCGAAGGGGGCACTCCTCTCGCTCACCCGGAGCCACGCCGGCGACTTCGCGCCCGAGATACGGGTGAACGCGATCGCCCCCGGCCAGGTGGAGACGGACATGACGGGCGACCGGACGCCCGAGGAGAAGCGCGAGGAGCTGGCCGCGATCCCCGTCGACCGGTACGGCCAGCCCGAGGACATCGCCGACGCGGCCGCCTACCTCCGGGACGCGGGATTCGTCACGGGCGAGACGCTGAACGTGAACGGCGGGGAGCTGATGCGGTAGGCGGTCAGTACTCCGCCAGTCCCGCCTCGATCCGGTCGAACCCCTCCTCCAGCCGGTCGACGGAGTTCGCGAACGAGAGGCGGAGCCGCCCGGGGGCCGTGTCGCCGAAGCCGTCGCCCGGCGCGAGCACGACGCCGTGCTCCCGCAGGAGGTACTTCGCGACGTCGATCGCGGGCGCGTCGATGCCGGGGTCGAGGAAGGCGTAGAACGCGCCCTCGGGGCGGGGGGCCGAGAGCCCGTCGATGGCGTCGACGCGGTCGACGACGAGGTCGCGACGCTCCTCGAACGCCCGGTACATCTCCTCGAACGGCTCCTGCGGGCCGGTCAAGGCGGCGATCGCGGCGTGTTGCGCGACGCTCGACGCGCAGGCCGTGGTCGACTCGCGGACCGTCGCGACCGCGTCTATCATCTCCCGGTCGCCCGCGAGCCAGCCGAGCCGCCACCCGGTCATCGCGTACCGCTTCGAGCAGGAGCCGACCGTCAGCACGTGGTCCGGGTGGCCGGTGTACGCGGCGATCCCCTGGGCGGGCCCGTCGTAGGTGAGCCCGAGGTACACCTCGTCGGCGATCACGTACGCGTCGTGGTCGGCCGCCGCCTCGACGACCGCACGGCACTCGTCGCGGTCGAAGACGCGGCCGGTCGGGTTCGAGGGCGTCGTGAGCACGACCGCCGCGGTGTCGTCGCTCATCGCGTCGATCACGCGGTCCGCGTCGAGGGCGAACCCCGTCTCCGCGGGCATGGGGACCTCGCGGAAGCGCCCGTCCGCGAGCGTCGCCTGCGTCTTGTAATTAGGCCACGTCGGGCCCGGGACGAGCAGCTCCTCGCCGGGCGAGACCGCCGCGAGGACCGCCAGGTGGAGCGCCTCCATCCCGCCGACGGTGACGACGACCTCGTCCGGGTCGTGCTCGACGCCGTACTCGGCGGCGAGCGTGTCGCTGATGGCCCGCCGACACGCGGGGAGCCCCGCGTTTGAGGTGTAGTGGGTCGCGCCGTCGCGGGCGGCGCTCGCGGCGGCGTCGATCACGTGCGCTGGCGTGTCGAAATCGGGTTCGCCGACCTCCAACCGGACGAGGTCGCCGCCGTGACGCTGTGCGAGGTCGAACATCACCCGGATCCGCGAGCGTTCCGCGCGCCGGACGCGGTCGGTGGGCGTTGGCATACCGTCCACACGGCGAACCGAGCAAAAAACCGTCGGGTGGCGGCCAAACGCGGCCCGAGCGGAGGCGGAGCGGCGCCGTCGGCGTCCGCCGCCTACACCATGTCGCCGCGCACCGACGACCCCTCCTGCTCGGCCCGGCGCCGCTTGAGCACGTCCGCCGCCTCGCGGGCCACGTCCTCGTCGGCGCCGAGCATCCCGAGCGCGGCCGGGAGCGTCGGCATCGCGAGCGAGCCCGCCCGCAGGCGGTCGAAGGCCTCCGCGTCGCGGGTGCCGTCGACCCACAGGCAGACCCCGCGCGGGTCGAGCACCTCCTCGTACGCGTCGCGGGCCAGCGCCCCCTTCAGGCGCTGGCGCACGTTGTCCTCGAAGCTCGCGTTACACACCTCTAGGTGGATCGGCTCGCTGTCGCCGGACTGCGTCCGGCTGCCAGAGGGACTACGTCCCTCGCTGTCGCCGACGAGTTCGGCCGCGAGGCACTTCTCGGGGGCGGCGTACCCGTTGTCGCTCGCGCGCACGCGGTCCGGGTGCGCCTCGGCCCACTCGGCCCGCACGGAGGTGCCGATCCCCTTCACGCCGTACTCGGCCTCGAACGCCGCCGCCGCGTCGGCGTCGCCGCCCATGATCACGTCCTTGGTGAGGTAGACGTCGAGGCGCTCGACGGGGTCGAGGCCGAGCGCGACATCGCCGAACGCCCACACCTCGCGGACGGGGACCGGCATCGTCTCGTTCTCGACTCGGTCGACGAGGGTCGCCAGCCGGTCGACCGCCTGTTCGCGGTTCATTGGCGGACCGTTGGCGGCACGCGGCCAAACCGGTTACGCTCGGGGGCGCCGGGCGTCCCGCGGGTCGCGGTTCAGAGGTCGTCGAGCCGCGCCGCGACCGACTCCCAGTGGCCGCCCTTCCAGAACCAGCGCCCGCAGTCGCGACAGCGCCACGCGGGGCGGGGGTCGGTGTCGGTGGCTGAATCGGAGTCGGCCGCGGGCGACGCGCCCACGTCGTCGGGGACGTACTCGGGCCGGTCGTCGGGGTCGACATCGATGCCCTCCGGGCCGACCCGCTCGACCGGGCCGTTACAGGCCCCACAGCGGGTCGGCTCCGCGGCGAGTGCCACCGGAAGCCCGGCCGCCGCGACCTCGCGGAGCTGGTCGAGCACGTCGCGCTCGGTCAGGAGGACCGCCCCGTGGTCGCGGTCGGCGGCGCGCGCCGCGAGTTCCCGATCGCGGGTGACGAGGAGTCGGTCCTCGTCGGCCGCGAGCGACAGGAGCCGGTCGTCGGCCTCGACCCCGCGGTCGAGCGCGTACGCCGCGTCGTACCCGCACATCCGGAGGTAGGTCGCGAGCTTGCCGCACATCGTGTCGACGAGGACGCGGGGCGCCATCAGCCGTCGAGGAACTCCCAAAGGCCGTCGACCGGGCGCGCGTTGATCACGTCGGCGGTCTCGGCCCAGCCGCGCCGGGCGGTGTGCACGCCGTACCGGGCGTTGTCCAGCTCGCGGGGCGAGTGGGCGTCGGTGTTCACGGCGATCGCGGCGCCCGCGTCGACCGCGGCGCGCACGGCGTCGCCGTCTGCGTCGAGGCGGGCGGGGTTCGCGTTCACCTCGATCGCGGTGCCGGCGTCAGCGGCGGCCGAGACGACGGCAGCCAGGTCGGGCGAGATCCCCGGGCGGCTGTTGATGATGCGGCCGGTCGGGTGGCCGAGGACGTCGACGTGGGGGTGTTCGACCGCGCGGACCAGTCGCTCCGTGGCGGCGTCGCCGTCCTGCCCGAGCGCGGAGTGCGGCGAGGCGACGACCAGGTCGAGGTCGGCGAGCGTCGCGTCGTCGGTGGTGATCGCCCCCTCCGCGTCGATGTTCGCCTCGATGCCGTGGAACACCGCGATCCGGGCGTCGTCGCCGGCGCCCGCTCCGTCGTCGGCGCTCGCGTCGTCGACCTCGCGGCCCATCACGGCGCCGTCGACCTCGCTCACCGCGTCTTCGACCGCCGCGGCCTGCTCCGCGATGTCGGCCTCGTCGAGGCCGGTGTTCCCGAAGATCCCCGGTCCGGCGGCGTGGTCGGAGACGACGTGGTAGCCGTAGCCGCGCTCCGATGCCGCTTCGATCATCTCCGCGATCGAGAAGCCGCCGTCCGACCAGTCGGTGTGGGTGTGGAGGTCGCCGCGCAGTTCAACCGTCTCGACGAGGTCCGGGAGCTCGCCCGCCGCGGCCGCCGCGACCTCGCCGTTGTCCTCCCGGAGCTCCGGCGGGACGAACGCCATGTCGAGCGCCTCGTACACCCCCGCCTCGCTCTCGCCGGCGACGCGCTCGCCGACGCGCCGGGAATCGGACTCGGCCCCGTCGTCGCTCGCGTCGTCTGCGTCGGCCCCGTCGTCGACGTCGCTCACGTCGAACAGCCCGTACTCGTTGAGCTTCAGGTCGCGGTCGATGGCGCGGTTGCGCACCGCGACGTTGTGGGCCCGAGACCCCGTGAAGTACTGGAGCGCGGCGCCGAACTCGTCCGGGTCGACGATCCGGAGGTCGACCCGGGTCCCGCTCGCGCGGACGCTCGCCTTCCCGGAGCCCGCCTCGATCGTCGCGTCCGCCTCCGACCAGCCGGTGAGCGCCTCGACGATCGGCTCGCGCGCGTCGCTGGCGACGAGGAGGTCGATGTCGCCGATGGTGTCCTTCCAGCGCCGGATCGAGCCGCACACCTCGGCGGCGTCGACGGCGTCGACGTCGGTCAGGTACGAGAGCGCCGCGTCGGCGACGGGCCGGGCGTCGCCGAGCCGGGTCCGTTTCCGCGCCTCGCGGGCGAACGGGATGTTCGCTAAGATGTTCTCCTCGGTCTTCGCGCCGAAGCCGGAGACCTCCCGGATCTCGCCCGCCTCCGCGGCCGCCTCCAGCTCGTCGAGGGTGGTCACCTCGAGCGCCTCGTAGAGGCTTCCGACCGTCTTCGGGCCGACTCCCTCCACGGCGGTGAGCCCCGCCATGTCGGCCGGGAGCTCCTCGCGCAGGGCCTCCAGCTCCTCGATCTCGCCGGTCTCGAAGTACTCGACGATCTTCGACGCGATCGCGTCGCCGACGCGGTCGATCTCGGCGACCGCCTGTTCCCCCTCGCCCGCTAGGTTCTCGATCGGGGCGGTGTGCTCGCGGACGTTCTCGGCGGCGCGGCGGTACGCGGTCGGCTTGTACTCGACGCCGGCCGCCTCGAGCAGGTCGGCGAACTCCTCCAAGAGGGCGGCGACCTCGTCGTTCCGGCTCATTGAGTCGGGGTTCGGCCGGGCGCTCCTTATACTGACCGGCGCGGCGGACCCCCCGATCCGGTCAGCCCGCGGTGCGGTCGACCGGCGGCGCGGCCGTGTACCGTCGGACGAGGGCCACCAGCGCCGCGCCGAGGAGGACCAGTCCGCCGGCGACGCCGAAGGCGACGGCGTAGCTCAGGGCGGCGAGCCACCCGCCGGCGACGCTCCCGACCCCGCCGGCGAGGGCGCCGAGCGCGGCGTAGGTGCCGAGCGCCTCCCCGCGGATCGACAGCGGGGACAGCCGGGCGACGAGCGTCCCCGCGGTCACCGCGATCACCGCCCACGTCACCCCGATCACTGCGAAGACGGCCGCGGCGACGCCGAACCCGAGCGCGGCCGCGCCCCACGCCGCGCCGACGAGCGCGACCGCGGGGAGGGCGACCGCGCGCGTCGAGAGCGACGCGAGCTGGAGGAGCGCGGCGTCGCGGTCGGCGGTCAGCTCTCCCGCGGCGCCGAAGAAGGCCGCGGCGGCGAGGCCGTTTATCAGGTACAGCGCGAACACGCCGTCGGAGCCGAAGCCGACCGCGGTGAGGAACGCCGGCAGCGGCGCGAAGAACACCGCGAACCCCGCGAACGCGAAGAAGACGGCGAGGAAGTACAGCGCGAGCGCCGGGGTGAATCGCTCGACGAACCGGCGCGGGTGGAGCCCGCGGAAGTCGGCCCGACCGACGGTGACGGGGAACGCGGCGGTCCGGACGCTGAAGCGGTCGGCCGCGCGGATGGCGCGCCTGAGGCGCGTCCCCGACGCCCGTCGGTCGCCGCCGGGGCCCGGGTCCGCGGGCAGCGTGCGGACGCCGAGGGCGAGCCCGAGCACCGCGAAGGCCGCGAACGGGACGAACAGCCACCGGATCACGGTCTCGGCGGGGAGGAGTCGCCCGCCGACGCCCGTCCAGACCGCCCCGAGCAGCAGCCCGAGCGCCCAGCCGACGCCCTGGTACTGGTTCAACAGGGCGATCCGCTCGCTCCAGGCGCTCTCCGGGACGTCGGCGACCGCGAGCAGCGTCAGGACGGGCGTCGCCGCCGCGAACGCGAACCAGATCGCGCCGTTCGCGACGATCACCGGCGTCACCCGGTCCGTGAGCGGGATGACCCCGATTCCGACCGCGACGAGCGCCAGCATCGCGAGCACGATCGGGCGGCGTTTGCCGGTCCGATCGGCGATCCGACCGGCGCCGAGCGCGGCCGGGACCCCGACGACGGCGGCGACCGCGGCGAGCACGCCGAGCACGAACGGTCCCCCGCCGAGCTCGACGACGTACAGCGGGACGACGAGCGAGGCGCCTCCGAACGCGACCGACCCGAGCCCCCAGCCGTACAGCCAGCGTTCGGCCATGCTACCGGATGAGGCGGAAGTCGCATAGTCGCACCGATCCGAGGGGGCGCTCGACGGCGCGCTCGACGCTGCGGTGTCCGGAGAGCGGCGGTCGCCCGGCGCCACCGATAAGTCGCGCGGGCACCGAACGACACGCGTGTCCACCGACGAGACCGACGGGAGCGAGGGCGACCGCAACGTGTTCGGCGGCGAGCTGGCGCCCTGCGGCCGCGAGCCGACGACGGGGTACCTCCGCGACGGCTACTGCCGCGACGTCGACGGCGACGTCGGCGAGCACACCCTCTGTGCGGTCGTGACGGCGGAGTTCCTGACGTACAGCCGGGAGCGCGGCAACGACCTGATCACGCCGCGGCCGGAGTTCGACTTCCCCGGGCTGGAGCCGGGCGACCGGTGGTGCCTCTGCGTCGGCCGGTGGGTCGAGGCGGCCGACGCGGGGGTCGCGCCCCCGGTCGTGTTGGAGGCGACCGACGAGTCCGTGCTCCGGGCCGTCGACCCCGACCGGCTCCGGGAGCACGAGTTCGACCCGGAGGCGTTCGATCCCGATGAATTCGATCCGGAATCGCCCGGCGCGGACGAGTAACGCCGAAGCGGCGGCTACTCGTCGGCGCTCTCGGCGGCCGCGTCGAGGAGCATCACCGCGCCGCCGAGGAGCGCGACGTTCTTCAGGAAGTTGATCTTGTTGCCGTGCCGCTCCTTCCCCTCCATCGCCCAGAAGTCGTGGATCGAGGGGGTGGTGCCGAGGAAGAAGACGATCAGCGCGCCGGCGGACGCGCGCGGGAACTTCCAGAAGACGACGCCGAGGTTGGCGACGAACAGCATCCCGGTGACGAACGGGACGAGCACGTCGGGCATCGGGACGCCCTTCTCCTCGGCGACCGAGACCCGCTTCTCGTTGTTCTTGAACCCGTCGACGGCCATGTACGCGAGGATGCCGCCGTAGAGGGCGCGGCCGATCGCCGACGGGGGATCGGAGGCGGACCCCACCGTCGGCGCCGCGTCGTCGGCCGAGGCCGCGTCGTCGTCGCTCACGCCGACACCACCTCGATGCGGCTGACGTTCGCGTCGACGCGCCCGACCGTCTCGTAGGCGCCGTCGTCGCCGCGACGCATGATCCGGCCCTCGACGTCGTCGCGCTGATCGGGCACGTCGAACAGCCCGGAGCCGCAGATCACGTCACCGTCGTGCACGGCCCACGTCTCGACGATCTCGTGGGGCTCGCCCGGGAACGGGACGCGCTCGAAGTCGCGGCCGAAGTTCGTCGACTCGAACAGCGCGACCTCGTGGTCGTCGTTCACCCACGCCGGCGGCGCCTCCTCGCCGCCGCAGAAGAAGACGGTGCCGTCGTGGACGAACACCCGCCGGACGTACGAGAAGTCGTTCCCGGCGTCGATCCGGCTCCACGACTCGCCCGCGTCGGTCGTTCGCCAGAGCCCGCCCTCGCCGACCGCGTGGCCGAGCCCGAGGTTCTCCAGGTCGTGGTCGAGGTAGCCGGTCGTCGCGAGCCACACGTCCTCCGAGATCGGGAGGATCTGGTGGACGTCGTCGACGATCGTGTCGCGCCGGTCCGTCCACGTCTGCCCGGCGTCGTCGCTGAGGTGGATCCCGCCGGCCTCGACGCCCGCGATCAGCCGCTCCGGTCGCCCCGGGACGGCCTCCAGCGCCCGGAGCCTGGCGTAGTGGGGGTCGATCGGCGACTCCCAGTGGCCGCGCGAGGGCAGGTCGCGGAACCCCTTCAGCTCCGTCCACGTCTCCCCGTCGTCGACCGAGCGGAAGATGTACGGGTCGTTCGTCCCGGCGTACAGCGCCCCGTCGGCGGTCGCGAGGATCGACCACACCTCGCTCTGGCCGGCGTGCCAGAAGCGGTCGCCGAGGGGAACCTCCAGGTCCTCCCACGTCCGTCCCCCGTCGCGGGAGCGGTACGCCCCGGTCGAGGACGCGACGAAGACGCCCGCCGCGTGGTCCCACGACTTCACCGCGGTGACGACCTCGCAGTCGAGGACCCGCTCGGCCTCGTCGCGCTCGAAGGGCACGTCGTCGACTCGATAGAGCCCGTCGTCCGTCCCGATCAACAGTGTCATACACGGCTACGTGCGTCGGACGCGTACTAAAGTTTTTACCAAGCTGTAAAACGCTAAGTGGCCGGGGGTGAAAGTGGAGAGCAGCGGGCATCCCGATTCCACACGCCATGACCACACCCCACCCGACCAAGCGGCCGACGGACGCGGCGCACCTCGACGACGACATCGACCCCCCGCGGGAGCTGCTCACCCTCCCGTGGATCGACGTCCACAACCACGCCCACACGCTCTCGTGGGACGACCGCGAGCGCTACGCGCTCTCCGGGTGTCGGTCCATGCTCATGGTCGCGTCCGGCTACCACTGGGCCCCATACAAGCCGGTCGCGGCCGACGACATCCGCTTCCTCTGGGACGACGCGATCAATCGCCGCGCGGCCATCGAGCGGAACCACTTCTTCGAGGCGAAGCTGGGGCTCGGCGTCCACACCGGCGTCCGCATCGAGGACCCCGACGAGCTGTTGGCGGCGATGGACGACTACTGCGCGCTCGACGAGGTCGTCGCGGTCGGCGAGACCGGCGTCGTCCCCGCCGGCCACGTCGAGGGGTGGGCGCTCGACGAGCAGCAGGCGGTCGTCGGGGCGCAGATGGAGCTCGCGCGCGACCACGGCCTCCCCGTGATCCTCCACACGCCGAACACGTCGACGGACGCGAAGCGGCCCTACCGCGACGGGCTGGGCGTGACGCCCGGCTACGAGAAGAACGCGGGGCTCGGCACCGACCCCGTCCTCGACGGCGAGAACCCCGCGCTCGACGCGGTCCGGCTGGACGTGGAGGCGATGCGCGACGCCGGCCTCGACGACGAGCGCGTCGTCGCCTCGCACGCCGACCGCAACAACACCGCGTACCTGATGGAACAGACCGACTGCTACCTGAGCTACACCATCGGTCACTCGTGGCTGGTCGGCGTCGACGCCGCCGACGTCGCCGACGCCATCGACGAGTACGGCCCCGACCGGATCATGGTCGACACCGACTGCGCGAACGTCCTCCGGACCGACCCGTACGCCCTCAAGCGCGCGATATTCGAGCTGTACCGGTACGGGATCGACGTCGACGACATCCGGAAAGTCGTGCTGGAGAATCCCCGGGAGGTCTTCGGATTCGAGCAGGAGTAGACACCGATATATGATATTTAAATAACGGAACGCGACCGCGACGATTATTTAAGATACGATGCGGTGGCGCGCGCCTGCGAGCGGCCGCCCTCGGCGGCCGCGAGTCAGCGCGTGCGAGGGACGCGGTGAGCGCTCGGAGAGCGCGAACCGCGAGGTTGGGGAGGCGTGAGGATGCGGTGCAGTCGGGCGGGACTCAAAGGGGCAG
>NZ_NHOX01000010.1:0-41281 GCF_002252745.1 Halorubrum sp. Ib24
CGGCCCGAACCGGAGCGCGCCGTCCGTCGGGTCGAGCGTCGCGACCGCGCCGCCGGGATCGCCCCGGCCGCACCGCCGCGGTCAGGTCTCCAGCCGGTACCGGTACGGGCGGTCCGAGATGACCTCGACCTCGCCGCGCTCGGCCCACCGGCCCAGCACGGTCGCGACGCGGTGCGGGCTGTCGATCTCCTCGCACTCGTCGGCGAGCGCGAGGATCTCCCGCGCCGTCAGCGGCTCGTCGGCCTCGGTGAGCACGCTGCGGATTCGGTCGTATCGGTCGTATTCGCCGCCGCTCATACGTCCTACGTACGGTAGGGCGACATATAGGCTTCAGTGAGACAGGAGTCGGACAACTGTCTGACACGAACGTCGAAACGGACGCTCACCGCGGATTCGGAGGGCTTCGACCGTCTCGTCCCGTCCTCCTTTCACCCGTCGGCCGTCAGGCGTACGGGTCTTCGGCTTCCAAGTCGCGCTCGGCGCGGTACTGCTCGACGAACTCGGTCACGTCGAACTCGACCATCTCCGCTTCGAACGCCGAGAGCGCCTCGTCGTCGACGGCGTGGCTCACGGCGTGTTCCATCAGTTCGACGACGAGTTCGACGACGATCTCGTGGAGCCGCCGGGAGTCGAAGTCGGCCACCCACGTCATCGCGTAGCCGACGTCCGCGTTCTCGCTGGCGTCGTACGCGACGACGGCCTCCGGGAACTCCTCTAGCACGACGCCGAGCAGGTGCGGCGTGTCAAACTCCGGCATCTCCTCGCTGGTCGTCTCGATCGCCTCGCGGAGGACCTCGACGAGGAAGTCGGGGAGGAAGCGCTCCGGTGGGTGCACGTCCATCACGACCGCGTGCGTCTCGCCGCAGTCGCACTCGAACTCGCGCATCCCGAGGTCCAGCTCGCCGGCCGCTATCGTCTGTCCGCAGGGCAGCTCCAGCGTGTTCTCGTCACCGCCCGGGACGCGCGGCTGGGACATGGGATTCCTTGGTCGCTGTCGGGGTTAAAAGACGCGGAACGAGACGCGCCTGGGGCGCGCTCGCGGTCGGCGACGCTGACCTACTCGTCGTCGTGTTCCTCGGGATCGGAGCCGTCGTCGTCCCCAGAACTCTGCTCGTCGTCGTCTCCAGCGCCATGCTCGTCGTCGTCTCCAGCGCCATGCTCGTCGTCGTGCCCAGCGCCCCGCTCGTCGAGTTCCTCATCGCTACCGTGCGTCTCCACCTCGGCTTCGATATCGATCTCGACGCCGCCGGCCTCGTAGCTCGCTTCCACGAGCTCGGCGTCGTCGCGCTCGATCTCCAGCTCGTCGCTGTCGACCTCGACTTCCACCTCAACGTCGACGGTGACCTCGTCGGACATAGCCGGGCGTCGATACGCCCCCCAGACGAAAAAACGGTCGGCGGTGGGAGACGGCGGTGCCGCCTACTGAAACCCGATCCGGCCGCCGGTGTCGCGGAGCGTCTCGCCGCCGCCGCCGAACTGCTGTTCGATCTCCTCGTAGTACGAGAGGATGTCGTCGTTGACGGTCGGCCGCACCGACTCCATGGCGCGCCGGAAGTGCTTCATCTCGACCTCCTCGGCGTCGTCGTCGTCGCGTAGCGCCTCGATGGCGGCCTCGCGGGCGATCCCCTCGAGGTCGGAGCCGACGTAGCCGTCCGTGATCTCCGCGACCTCGCGGAGGCTCACGTCGGGCGCGAGCGGCGTGTCCTGCGTGTGGATGTCGAGGATCTGTTCGCGGCCCTCCTGGTCCGGCTGGCCGATCATCACGAGCCGGTCGAACCGGCCAGAGCGAAGCAGCGCGGGGTCGATCATGTCGGGGCGGTTCGTGGCCCCGATCACCATCACGTCGCCCATGTCCTCCAGCCCGTCGAGCTCGGTGAGCAGCTGGTTGACGACGCGCTCGGAGACGTTGTTCCCCATCTCTTGGCCGCGAGAGGGCGCGAGGCTGTCGAGCTCGTCGAAGAAGATGATCGTCGGGCTCACCTGCCGGGCCTTCCGGAAGGTCTGCCGGATCGCCTTCTCCGACTCGCCGACCCACTTCGAGAGCAGCTGCGGCCCCCGAACCGAGATGAAGTTCGCGTTCGTCTCGTTGGCGACGGCCTTCGCCATCAGCGTCTTCCCGGTGCCGGGCGGGCCGTACAGCAGGACGCCCTT
The DNA here is from genome assembly GCF_002252745.1 of Halorubrum sp. Ib24. Taxonomy (NCBI): domain Archaea; kingdom Methanobacteriati; phylum Methanobacteriota; class Halobacteria; order Halobacteriales; family Haloferacaceae; genus Halorubrum; species Halorubrum sp. Ib24. The sequence continues at coordinate 2,152 of NZ_NHOX01000010.1, forward strand.
CGGCGCGTCGACGCCCATCCGGTCGAACTTCTCCGGCGAGGTGAGCGGCCACTCCACCGACTCCTGGACCTGCTCTTTGGCCTCGCTGAGCCCGCCGACGTCGTCCCACGATATCTTCGGGAGCTCGACGAGCACCTCGCGCATCGCCGACGGCTCCACCTCCGTGAGCGCGCCGGAGAAGTCATCGCGCTTGACGATCATCCGGTCGATCAGGCTCGGCGGCACCTCCTCGTCGTCGAGGTCGATCTCGGGGAGGTAGCGCCGGAGCGCCTTCATCGCGGCCTCCTTCGTCAGGCTCTCGATGTCGGCGCCGACGAAGCCGTGCGTCTCGTCGGCGAGGTGGTCGAGGGAGACGTCGTCCGAGAGCGGCATTCCGCGGGTGTGGATCTGGAGGATCTCCTTGCGGCCCGTCTCGTCGGGGACGCCGATCTCGATCTCGCGGTCGAACCGGCCGGGGCGGCGGAGCGCCGGGTCGACGCTGTCCACGCGGTTGGTCGCCCCGATGACGACCACCTGCCCGCGCGTCTCGAGGCCGTCCATCATCGTGAGGAGCTGCGCGACGACGCGGCGCTCGACCTCGCCCGTCACGTCCTCGCGCTTGGGCGCGATCGAGTCGAGCTCGTCGATGAAGATGATGCTCGGGCTCTCCTCTTTCGCGTCCTCGAAGATCTCCCGGAGCTGCTGTTCGGACTCGCCGTAGTACTTCGAGATGATCTCCGGGCCGGCGATCGAGAAGAACGACGCCGACGTCTCGTTGGCGACGGCCTTCGCGAGCAGGGTCTTCCCCGTGCCCGGCGGACCGTGCAGGAGGACCCCCTGCGGCGGCTCGATCCCGAGCTTCGAGAAGATCTGCGGGTGTTTCATCGGCAGTTCGACCATCTCACGGACGCGCTGGATCTCTTTCTGCAGCCCGCCGATGTCCTCGTAGGTGATCCCGCCGCCCGTCTTCTCGAATCCGGAGATCGGCTCCTCGCGGAGCTCGACTTCGGTGTCCTCGGTGATCAGACAGACGCCGTCGGGCTCGGTCTCTACCGCGATCAGCGGGATCGCCTGCCCGGGCGACCGCATGAACGGGTGGTTCGTCGAGGACATCACCGGCACGATGTCGCGCTCGACGACCGGCCGCTTGAGGATCTGACGTTTCACCATGCCGGCGGCGTCGGAGCCGAACTGGACCGACGCCTCCTCCGGCGGGGCCAGCACGAGCTTGTCGGCCTTCTCCGCCTCGGCCTTCCGGATGGTCACGCGCTCGCCGATACCGACGTCGGCGTTCTGCCGCGTGAAGCCGTCGACGCGGACCGTGTCGGTGTTCCAGTCTTGGCGGTCGGCGCGCCAGACCTTCGCGGCGGTCGTCTCCGAGCCCTCGATCTCGATGATGTCGCCGGGCGAGAGCTTGAGGTGCAACAGCGTGTCGGGGTCGAGGCGGGCGATGCCGCGTCCCGAGTCGTTCGGGTACGCCTTCGCCACTTCGAGTTGGACTTCGTTCATGATTCCTCGCGGGGGTTACCCGTATCTCCATCCGGTTCGGGAATAAGCCTGTTGCCCCTGGCGGTACCGCCGGCCGGTCCGGGAGAACCGGGGCCCGCGGCGGACTGTGTCATCATGTGCCATGGTACGGACCCCCGACGTAAAACGCCGTCGTAAGCGTGCGTTTTCGCCGTCGATCCGGAGGGGATCGCGACGGACGCTTTTTGACCGCTCGAACCGACGTTCGGGTGTGTTCGACTCGCTCTCGGGGCCGATGCGCTCGCTGCTCTCTCGGGTCGCGTTCCTCGCGGCCGGCGCGCTCGTCGGCCTCGGACTGTACGCGCTCGACGCCGGCGGCGTCCTCGTCGTCCCGCTCTCGGTGATCGGGGCGCTGGTGCTCGGCGAACTGTACCTGTTCGCGGCCGCCGAGGCCTCGTAGCGCCGCCGTCGCCGTCGACGACGGTCCCGACGTCCGGTCCCGGATCACGGGGTATATGTCCCGCGCTCGCCTCCGGTCCGCCATGCGAACGCTCGTCTTCGACGGCCGGACAGGCGCCGCCGGCGACATGATCTGCGCCGCGCTGATCGCGGCCGGCGCCGACCCCGACGCCCTCTCGCCCGTGACCGACAGGCTCCCGGTTCGGTACGAGGTCGGGGAGACGACGAACAAGGGGATCCGAGCGACGACGGTCGACGTGCTACTCGCGGAGTCGGGGGACGACGAGGGTCGCGACGGTGAGGTGCGCGACGCCGGCCGACCCGCAGAGAGCGGTCACGAGGTCGATCCCGAGAGTGACCACGATCACGGGGACGGTCACAGCCATACCCACGACCACGGGGACGGTCACAGCCATACCCACGATCATGGTCACGACCACGGGGACGACGACGAGGACGGCGACCGAAAACGCGCCCACGGCCACGCCGAGGGCGCCGGCGTCCACCGCAGCTACCCCGAGGTCGTCGCGCTCGTCGAGTCGATGGACCTCCCCGCGTCCGTCGAGTCGCTCGCGCTCGACGCCTTCGAGCGCCTCGGTCGCGCCGAGGCGTCGGTCCACGGCACCGACCTCGACGAGACGCACTTCCACGAGGTCGGCGCGGACGACGCGATCGCCGACGTGGTCGGGGCGGCGCTCCTCCTGAACGACCTCGACCCCGACCGCGTCCTCACCACGCCGGTCGCGACCGGCGGCGGCGAAGTCGAGATGAGCCACGGCGTCTACCCGGTCCCCGCGCCCGCGACGACCGAGATCGCGGCGGCCGCGGACTTCTCGGTGGTCGGCGGCCCCGTCGACCGCGAACTGCTCACGCCGACCGGGGCCGCGATACTGGCCGCCGTCGCCGAGGGCGTCGACCGGCTCCCACCGCTCGACGTGGACGCCGTCGGCTACGGGGCGGGCGACGCGACGCTCCCCGACCATCCGAACGTCCTCCGCGTCCTCGCCGGCGACGGCGGCGACAACCGCGACGAGGGCGCGGCGGCGAACGTCGACGACGGGTTCGTCCGCGACGAGATCGCGGTCCTGGAGACGAGCCTCGACGACGCGTCGCCGGAGGTGCTCGGCGGGCTTCAGGAGACGCTCACGCGCGCCGGCGCCCGCGACGTGACCATCCTCCCGACGACGATGAAGAAGTCGCGGCCGGGACACCTCGTGAAGGTCGTCTGCAAGCCCGACGACGCCGAGGCGGTGGCGGAACGGCTCGCCCGCGAGACGGGGACCCTCGGCGTCCGGCAGTCGGGCGCGAGCCACCGGTGGATCGCGGACCGCGCCTTCGAGACGGCGACGCTCGCGGTCGACGGCGACGCCCACGAGGTGTCGGTGAAGGTGGCCTCGACCGCCGACGGCGACGTCTACGACGTGAGCGCCGAGTACGACGACGCGGTCGCGGTCGCCGAGGCCGCGGGGCTCCCGATCCGGGACGTGCTCCGGCGGGCCGAGGCGCAGGTCCGCGACCGGCCGGGCGAGTGACGGAAAGCGATCGAAACCGTCCCGGTCACTCCGGAGGATCGACCCGTTCGACGCGCTCTGGTTCCACGCCGAACCGGTCCGCCAGGCGCGACGCGATGCGGTCCGCGACGCCGCCGGGCGGCTCCGATCGCGGGCCCCCACCGGGTCTCCCTCTCGTCTCGTCGTTGGGTCTCCCTCTCGTCTCGTCGTTGGGTCTCCCTGCCGTCTCCCCGTCGGGGTCGGCGACCGGACCCTCGTCCTCGACGAAGAGGGTCGCGACCGCCTCGACCGTGGTGTCGTTCAGGCCCGGCCGGACTCCGGCGATCGTCAGATCCTCGACGGTCACGCCGTCGACGCGCTCCAGCTGTCGCCGGGCGCCCGCCGCGAGGTCGCCCCCGGCCGCCTGCGAGACGCGAACGGTCACCGTCGCTTCCACCGTCTGCGTGCGGATGGCTGCTGCCATGAGGCCCTCGCCGCGAGTCGAACGCGGTGCGACCTCGAACGCCGCGGGTCGCCGTCGACGCCCGCGGGAGCGGGCGGCGAGGCGGCGTCGGCGCTCGCGAGGGGAGGGTCGCGTCCGGGCAGTTCAGCGGTCGACGCGGCGGCTGGAGAGAACGGGATACGGTCCGTCCCGCGGGGGAACCTCCCCAGCCGACGCGCGTTACGCGGTCGGCCGGACGGACCGTGTGTTCGGAGCCCCGTAGCCGTTCCAGCCGAGGAGCGCGCCGCTGTCGGCGGCGGACGTCGGAACGGGGGAACGGGCGTGGGTCATACGTGGACTCCGCGGCGCGAATGCGCCGTTACTCCGTCAATATGTCGGATGGTTATTAAATCTATGGCGAGGTTGTGAGGCAGTGTCACGCGACGTCGCCTCGGCGAGGAAGGCGGCCCAGAGACCGACGGGTTCCCCGGGCGTGATCGCCGCGAATCCCCGCCGAGACCGTCGCGGGCGACGGGTTCCGTCGACGGCGAGACGACAGGCCTATGCCGAACGCCCGACCAGATGCACGTAACGAAGCCACCGTTATGATCGAGCGAATCCACACGTCGGACGTCGAGCCGGACGCGGACGAGGTCGCCATCGCCGGCCACGTCCACGAGATCCGCGACCTGGGAGGCCTCGTCTTCCTCATCGTGCGCGACCGCGAAGGACTCATTCAGGTCGTCTTCAAAGAGGAACGCGAGCCGGAGCTGTTCGAGGCCGTGCAGGACGCCGGCGCCGAGGACGTGGTCCGCGTGGTCGGCGAGCCGCTGGAGAGCGACCAGGCGCCCGGCGGCGTCGAGATCGCGCCGACCGAGTACGAGGTCATCGACGAGGCCGACTCCCCGCTCCCGCTGGAGATCTCGAAGGACATCGAGGTGGACCTCTCGACCCGGCTCGACAACCGCGCGCTCGACCTCCGGAAGCCGCAGACGCTCGCCGTGTTCAGCCTGCGCTCGAAGCTGATGACGGCGATGGAGGAGTGGTTCGACGACGAGGGGTTCGTCGACATCAAGACGCCGCTCATCTCGAAGGGCGGCGCCGAGGGCGGCGCGGAGCTGTTCCCGATCCTCTACTACAACAAGGACGCGTTCCTCTCGCAGAGCCCGCAGCTGTACAAGCAGATGCTGATGGCCTCCGGTTACGAGGCCGTCTACGAGACGGGCACCGCGTTCCGCGCGGAGGACTTCGCCACCTCCCGGCACGTCTCCGAGATCGCGATGTTCGACGTCGAGCTCGCGTACATCGACGACCACGACGACGTGATGGACGTCCAGGAGGAGTCGCTGCGGTACGCGCTCCGCGCGGCCGCCGAGAACGCCGAGCGCGAGCTCGACCTCCTCGACGTCGACCTCGCCGTGCCCGAGGACGACTTCCCGCGGATCACCTTCGACGAGGCGCTCGATATCCTGGAGACCGAGTACGGCCACTTCCCGGACGACCCGACCGACCTCGACACGAAGGGGGAGAAGCTGCTCGGCGAGCACTTCGAGGAGCAGGGGCATCCGGCGTTCTTCGTCGTCGGCTACCCCGACGAGAAGTTCTACTACATGCAGGACGTCCCCGAGGACGACATCGCCTCGCGGAAGTTCGACCTCATTTATAAAGGTCAGGAGCTCTCCTCGGGCGGTCAGCGCGAGCACGACGTCGACCGCATGGTCGACGTCATGGAGGAGGAGGGCGTCGAGACCGCGAACTTCGAGTTCTACATCGAGGCGCTCAGCTTCGGCACGCCGCCCCACGGCGGCTACGGGCTCGGCATCGACCGCCTCGTCCAGAAGGTCGCCGACCTCGACAACATCAAGGAGGCGATCATGTTCCCGCGCGACCCGAACCGGCTGGAGCCGTAACGGCGTCGACCCGGGACGACCCGCCGCGTGACGGTCCGTCGCGGAGGATGGTGTTCCCCGGGAGGCGGTCGGTCGTCGCCGGTCCGGAAGGCGATCGGTCGTCGCCGGTCCGGAAGGCGGTCGGTCGTCGCCGGAGACGTCGGCCGCGGCCGCGCCGTCGACCGCGACCGTTCGGCGTGTTCTTTTATAAGTGGTGGCTGGGAAGGTCGCGATCGAGCCGTCAGGCCGCCTGCATGCGATTAAACCGCGTTAAATCGGAGCCAAATGGGCTGAAGGGCTTCTTCCATTAAAGGAGGTCGCGCCCCGAGCGGGAATCGTCATGAACGCGATTCGAACGACACTGATCGTGGCGCTGGCCGCGGTGGTACTAGTCGGGACCGGCGCGGCCGCCGGTGCCGTCGCGGCGACGCCCGGACCGGACGACGCGTCGGGCGACGCGGGCCCGCCGAGCGACCTGCCGGACCAGGTGCCGGACTTCGTCGGCGACATCCTGAGTAGCGTGAACGACTTCCTCTCGGGCGGCGTCGACGACCTCGGCGACTCCGTGAGCGACGTCGCCAGCAACGGGGACGACGCCGACGCCGGTGAAGACGCCGAGACCGACGACGAGTCGGGGGGCGCGTAACGTGACGGACCGCACGCCCGCCGCCGACGCGGCCGAGACCGATTCGGTCTCCCGACGGACCTACCTGCAGGCGACCGGCGCCGCCGCGCTCGGGGCCGCCGGGCTCGCCGGCTGCGTCGGCCGCACGACCGGAACGCTCGCGACCAGAGTGACCGACCAGCCGGCCGACATCGGCGATTTCGAGTCGCTCGTGGTCACCGTCCAGGGGATCTGGCTCGGAGCCGAAGGCGCCGAGAGCGGCGCGGACGGAAACGAGACCGACGGTGACGGCGGCGACGACGCGAACGCGACTGACGGCGACGACGACGGCAACGAGACCGACGACGGTGACGGCGACGAACCCGCCGGTCGCGAGTACCACGAGTTCGACGAGTCACAGGAGGCGGACCTCGTCCGGCTGCAGAACGGCGAGACGCAGCTGATCGACGAACGGGAGCTGTCGGTCGGCACGTACCAGTTCCTCCAGCTCGACGTCACGAACGTCGACGGTACCCTTGAGGGCGGCGACGAGGCTGACGTCGACCTGCCCGGGAACGCGCCGCTGACGTTCAACGAGGCGTTCGAAGTCCGCGAGAACACCCGGACGAGATTCACCGCCGACTTCGCGCCGGTGCGCCGGGGGAACGGCTCGTACCTCCTGCGCCCGGTTCCGCGCGGGATCGAGGTCTCCTACGGGGGGACCGACGAGGGTGACGGCGGCGGGAACGAGTCCGACGGCGGTTCGTGAGGATCGACGGTAAGTAACCCGTAGACCCCCGTTGAAGCCGTCTCGGATCGGCGTCGCGACGGCGCCGCCGCCGCGGCTTCGGGGTTAGGGCTGGGTTCGTCCCGGGATCCGGGGTCTATGGGAATGCACGCTCGCATCGGCTATCAGAGAGGCACACGGTTCGTATCGATCGTTCGGGGGCTCGGTGCTTCCGAACGATCGGCGCGTTCCTCCCGCAGTCGCGGTCCCGATCGGGACCGCGCGAGGGCATCGACCGCCGACCGCGGCGGTCACGCCGTTGCAGCGGATTCTTCTCGCACGAACGTCCGATACAGCGGGCCGGCGAGCAGCAGCGCTCCCGTGCCGGCCATCGCGACCAGCACGGTCGGATCGACCGCGGAGAGGTCACCCGCGGCGAGCCGGTCCAGCGAGACGCCGACGGCGACGCCGACGATCACCCACGGGAGTTCGCCGGCCGCGGTTCCGAGGAGGAACGGTCGCGTGCGGACTCCAGCGGCTCCCGCCCCGACCGAGACCGCGTCTGAGGGGAGCGGAAGCAGACGGGTGGCCGCCACGGCACGGAGGCTTCCGGCGGCGGTCGCCAGCCGCTCGCCCGCGTCGCAGAGGCGGTCCGCGGTCCGAGAGGCGCCGCGGACCCGGACGCTCCCCGCCCGCGCGAGGCGGTAGCGGACGACGGCCGTCGCCACCAACAGGACGACGCCGAGCGGGACGCCGACCCAGCCGTATCCGAACCCGACGGCCACGGCGAGCAGCGTCGTCGGCCACGCTAACAGCGGCCTGACGGCGGTCAGCGCGAGCAGCGCGACCCCGAACCGGACCGGGTCGTCGGCGAGCAACGCGAGCCGTGCGACGGCGGCCTCGGGCGACGCGATCCAGGCGGCGACGGCCGCGCAGGCGCCGGCGAGGCCCGCGACGAGGTATCCGAACAGCGCGAACCGGCGGTTCACGCCCAACGGTTCGCTCCGCGGCATAAACGCTTTGTGGGCCGGCGTCGCCCCGCAGGCGCGCGGTCGCGGCCGTCCGCGGCGGACCGCCTCTCCCGCCGCCGACTCACTCGTCGGCGAACGCCCGCCGGAACTCCTCCGGGAGGTGCTCCCGCTGCCACTCCTCGACCGCGTCCTCGCCGAGGACGCTCGCCCAGAGCGCGAGGAGCCCGGCGCCGAAGGCGACGCCCGGGGCGATCAGGGCCGCCGCGTCGAGGAACAGCCCGGGTTGGAAGACGAGGAACCCGATCCGGTCGCGGACCGCGCCCCAAGCCGGGCCGAACGCGATCCACCGAAACGCGAACGGTACCACCGTCACCGTCGCGACCGGGTAAGCGAGGGCGTCGGTCACCGGACCGCCCTTGCCGCGCACGAACGCGGCGGTGTAGAATCCCCAACAGGCGAGCGACGCGAACGCGGACGCGACGCGGCGCGGTCCCGCGGGTTCGCCGTGATCGAGCGCGCCGACGCCGAAAAGCAGGGCCGCGGCGCCGACGTAACCGATCAGGCACGGGACCGCGCCCCCCGCGAGCACGGCGGCGTGTTCGCCGCGGGACTGTCCGGCGAACGGCGCCAGTCCGAGGGGAACCTCCATCGAGCGCGGATGCGACCGGCGGTCGGTTGAAGCTTTCGCGTCGAGGGAGCGGTCGCGGGTGAGACGCCCGCTCAGGAGAGCTTCCCTAGCGCCTCGAAGAAGTCCGACGGGGGGCCGGCGATCCGCATCGGGGGCGTCGTCCGCTCGACGGTCACCTCGACCGGCGCCTCTAGGGTCGTCACGTTCCGCCCGTCGCTGACGACGGTCGCCTCGTCGACGCCCTCGACCGCGACCGTGACCGCGGCGTCGACGTCGACGACGAGCGGCGGCATCCCCGACTCGGCGGCCATCTCGTTCACGATGATCCCGCTCACGCCCGGGCCGACGAGCGGGCCGCGCTCGGAGAGGTTGTACGCCGTCGACCCGGTTGGGGTCGCGACGAGGACGCCGTCCGCGTGGCCGCCCGCGTAGCGGCTCCCGTCGACGCGGACCTCGTAGTCGACGCCGGCCCCGGGACCGCGGCGGTCGCTCTGGATCACGACCTCGTTCGCCGCCGGCACCGACGTCCAGTCGCCCGCGTGCGCCGCGAGCCGCGGCGCCTCCCGCACGTCCAGTTCGCCGCGACCGAACGCGTCGACCTCGGCGAGCACGGCCGCTTCGGCGTCCGACGGGGGAACCGCGTTGAGGAAGCCCACCTCCCCGAGGTTGACGCCGACGATGGGCGTGTCGCCGGCGTTGCGCGCGACGAAGAGAAACGTCCCGTCGCCGCCGACCGCGACGGCGAGGTCCGCGTCGTCGAGGGCGTCGACCGAGCGGCCGCGGTCACCCTCGCCGAGCGCGTCGGCCGTCTCCGCGTCGAGCCAGACGGACGCGCCCGCGGCGACGACGGCGTCGCGCAGCTCCGCGGCGAGGCTCGCCGCGCGCTCGCTTCCCTTCCGCGCCACGATGCCGACCTCCATGCGCTACCGATTCTCGCCACCGGACAAAAGGATGCGGACTTCGGCCCCGGCTTCCGGAAAGTTTCAAGCCGGCCGGCCGCGTTGCCAAGGACATGTCGACCGCCCACGGCCGGCTGAAACGATGATCGAAGAGGACGACTGGTTCGAGCGCGCGCTGCGCGACCTCGACGACGAGTCCGACCGCTCGGGAGACGCCGAGGCTGACGATTTCGGGAGCGAAGACGCCGAGACCGACGATGCCGAGGCGGTGGGCGACGACGCCGAGGCCGTGGGCGACGAATCCGGGAGCGACGTGGCTCCGGACCGCGGGGAGGGGGACGACCCGTTCGGCGGAGTCCGCGACGGGACGGACGAGACCGACGAGACTGGCCCGGAAGGCGGTGACGACGGCGGCGCCGAGAGCGACTCACTCGGCGGGGGATCGTTCGGTGACGACGATCCGTTCGGCGGAAGAGAGTTCGGTGAGCCTGGATCGCCGGGCGAGGCGACCGGCGAGGACTTCGGCGGCGGCGACGACTTCGGCGGCGGCGACGACTTCGGCGGCGGCGACGACTTCGGCGGCGAGGAGTTCAGTGAGGACGATTTCGGCGGCGGCGACGACCTCGGTGCCGACGACTTCGGCGGGGACGCTTTCGGTGACCCGGACCCGTCCGGTGCGGACGAGAGCGCGGGGGATCCGCTCGGCGGCGCCACCGGGCCGGACGGCGACGACCCGTTCGGCGGCGGGTCCTTCGGCGAGGACGACCCGTTCGGCGGGTATCGAAACCGCGCTCCGGGCGGATCCGACGGCTTCGGCGAGTTCGGCGGCGGTGACGGCGCGGGCGGTGCCGGCGGCGCCGGCGGCGCCGAGCCCGGATTCGACGTCGACCCCGACGAGTTCGAGTCCTCGATCGAGCGCACCGACGTGGGCATCGAGGGACTCGACGAGATGATCCTCGGCGGCGTCCCGCGTCGCTCCCTGCTCTCCGTCATCGGCGGGGCGGGGACGGGGAAGACGACGTTCGCGCTCCAGTTCCTCAACGAGGCGCTCGAATCCGGGGGCAAGGGCGTGTACATCACGTTAGAGCAGACGCGCGAGTCGATCCTCTCGACCGCGTCGGAGAAGGGGTGGACGTTCCGCGACCACGCCGACGAGGGCCGCCTCGCCGTCGTCGCCATCGACCCCATCGAGATGGCGAACTCGCTGGCCTCGATCCGGAACGACCTCATCCGCCTCATCGCCGACTTCGACGCCGACCGGCTGGTGCTCGACTCCGTCTCGCTGCTGGAGATGATGTACGACCACCCGGCGAAGCGGCGCTCTGAGGTGTTCGGCTTCACCCGGTCGCTGAAGGAGGCCGGCGTGACGACGCTGTTGACCTCGGAGGCCAGCGAGGAGAACCCCTACGCCTCCCGACACGGGATCGTCGAGTACCTCACCGACGCGGTGTTCGTGCTCCAGTACGTCCGCGGCTCTGACTTCCGCGCGACGCGGCTCGCCGTCGAGATCCAGAAGATCCGCGACGCGAACCACTCGCGGGAGACCAAACCCTACGAGATCACCGACACCGGGATCTCCGTCTACGGGCAGGCGAACATCTTCTAGTCGGGCGCGCGTTCCGTCCGCCCCGTGCCGCCGCTCGCGTCGCGCCGGTCGCTACGCGCGACTGATAGGGTTCAATTCCGTCCGGTGATTTCTCTCACTACGTTCGAGAAATGCACCGTCCGGGAATTGAACCCGGGCTATTAGCTTGGGAAGCTAATGTCCTACCACTGGACCAACGGTGCTCGCCCGGAATTATCCGACGACCACACTTTAACATAGCGTTTCCGGTGCCGGGAGCCACATGCTTAACAGGCTGCCGGGGCAGTCTATAGCATGCACTCGCAGCCGACCGAAGCCGACGTGTCCGCCGACGCGGAGGCCGTCGAGCGCGTCCGCGAGCGACGCGCCGCGCTCGCCCCCGCGCTCGGCCGGACGTGGACGGACGACGAACCGTGGCGCTTCCTCACCGACCTCACCGCGATCGGGAGCCGCATGGCCGGCAGCGACGGGAGCGCCGGGCGGCGGGGGTCGTCGCGGCGGCGTTCGGAGCGCGCGGGGCTCGCCGACGTCGACACCGAGCCCTTCGAACTGGACGCGTGGGAGCGCGGACGCGCGTCGCTTCGCGTTCGGGTCCCGAACCGGAACGGCGAGGGCTCGGTCCGCGAGTTCGAGTCGATCGCGCTCCCGTACTCGCCCGCCGGCGAAGTCTCCGGGGAGCTCGTCGACGTGGGGTACGGCACCCCCGCCGAGATCGACGAGCGCGACGTCGAGGGGCGGATCGCCGTCGCCTCGACGACGACGCCGGACGGTCGGTTCGTCCACCGGATGGAGAAGTTCGGGTACGCGATCGAGGCGGGCGCGGTCGGCTTCGTCTTCGTCAACCACCTCGACGGGCAGCTCCCGCCGACGGGCTCGCTGACGTTCGGCGGGGAGGCCGACGCTGTCGCGGTCGGCGTCTCCAAGGAGTCCGGCGCGTGGCTCCGGGAGTACGCGGCCGGCGGAGGCGGCGCGGGCGGGACGCACGTCGCGAGCGACGCGGCCGCCGAGGCCGAGCTCACCGTCGAGGCGACGACCGAGCCCGGCGAGAGCCGGAACGTCGTCGGCCGCGTCGGGCCCGACACGGACGAGCGGCTCCTGTTGCTCGCCCACTACGACGGCCACGACATCGCGGAGGGGGCGCTCGACAACGGCTGCGGGATCGCGACCGTGGCGACCGCGGCGGGGATCCTGACCGAAGCGGAGCTTCCGATCGGCGTCGACGTCGTCGCCGTCGGCGCCGAGGAGGTCGGGCTCCTCGGCGCGGAGCACCTGGCTGAGACGGTCGACCTCGACCGGATACGGGGCGTGATCAACGTCGACGGCGCGGGGCGCCACCGGGACCTCGTCGCGCTCGCGCACGCCTCCGACGCGGCCGCGTCGGTCGCGAGGTCGGTGTCGACGGCGACCCGCCAGCCGATCGCGGTGGACGCGGAGCCGCACCCGTTCTCCGACCAGTGGCCGTTCGTCCGCCGCGGGGTGCCGGCGCTCCAGCTTCACAGCGACTCCGGCGACCGCGGCCGCGGCTGGGGTCACACGCACGCGGACACGCGAGACAAGGTCGACGACCGGAACGTCCGGGAGCACGCGATGCTGACGGCGCTGCTCGTCTGCGAGTTCGCGGCCGCCGAGCGCGACGTGCCCCGGCTCGACCGCGAGGAACTCGTCGCCGAGTTCGTCGACGCCGACTTCGAGACGGGGATGCGCGCGGCCGACCTCTGGCCCGACGGCTGGGAGTAGCGCGCGTCAGTCGTGCGGTACGGAGGGAGTGACGGAGAGGGCTACGGCCCGCGCCCGGTCGGCACGGTCGGCGTCGTGCGCTTGTGAGCCGTGGCCCGGTGTCGGTCGAGAAGGTCGGCGACGGTCTCCTCGTCGACGTCGACGCCGCCCTCCTCGTCGACGTCAACGTCGTCCTCCTCGCCGTCCGACAGCCGCTCCGCGATCGCCGCGGCGCCGAGCCCGCGGTCGACGCCGAGCCGGAGCACGCGGTCGATGACCTCGTACGGGGCGCCCAGATCGTCGGCGTCGCGCTGTCCGGGGAGGAATCCCGCGGTCGGCGGCTTCTCGACGACGAACTCGGGGACGTCGAGCTCGGACGCGAGGGCGCGGACCTCGGTCTTGTACAGGTGCCCGATCGGGTGCACGTCCGCACCGCCGTCGCCGTGTTTCGTGAAGTAGCCGAGCAGCAGCTCGCTCCGGTTGGCCGTCCCGCAGACGAGGCGGTCCGTCGCGTTCGCGGCGAGGTACGCGAGCGTCATCCGGAGCCGAGCGACGGCGTTGCCGGACAGGACCGGTTCGTCGTGGAGATCGAAGCGGTCGGGCGCGACCGCCCCGAACTGCGCGAACAGCGAGTGGAGGTGGACCGTGTCGTGATCGATCCCGAGCGCCTCGGCCAGTGCCTCGGCGTCGCGAGCGTGGTGCGCGCCGACCTTGTTACACGGGAGTATCAGCCCGTACACGCGGTCGGCGCCGAGCGCCTCGACGGCCAGCGCCGCGGTCACCGTGGAGTCGAGCCCGCCGCTCATGTTGACCACGACCCCCTCGGCACCGGCGGCCGCGACCCGCGAGTCGAGGAACGAGCGGACCCGCTCGCGCTCGTCACCGGGGTCGCGGAGGCGACGGTCCTCGTCGCCGGTGACGTCGTCGGGAACCGACTCGCCGGCGTGCGGTCCGTCGGTCGCAGCCGTCTCGTCGCGAGCGTCCGACCGGACCGAACTCGCGGCGCGCCCGTCTAATGAGTCGCCCTCGAAGGCGGGAGACCCCCGATCACTCATCGTTCGGGCCTCCGGTCGTCCCCGTCGTCGCTCCGCGGTTCCACGGCGTGGCGCGGTCCGGGACCGCGGCTCGGCGGGGACCCGACCGCGGTCGACCGTCGGTTCGACGATTCATGTTCGACTCCCGCTTCCGAACGGACGGGTAAATACCCACGGTGCCAACTATATAAGGTATTGTGAGAATTATCTCAGATACCAGTGTAAATACGGAATACTGATAAAGAAATTCGGGGTCATACAGCGAAAGATAGCTGATACGCAGATTGTGTCTCATATGGAGTAACAGGAGTTCTGTTCTATGTGCATTTTGGCACTAATAACATATGTTTGTGGGATTAGTCGGCTCCCAATTACTGTATCAAGAATATAAGGTGCGTAGAAGCAAACGTTTATCCATATCAATTTGTTGGATTCGTGTATGTCGACGATACAGCTCACGACGAGTCAGAAACGCGTCTTGACCGCGCTCGTGAACCTCGCGGAAAACGCCGATCTCCCGGTCTCCGGGGGTGACATCGCCGAGTCGATCGATCGCAAAGCCGGCACGGTCCGGAACCGGATGCAGAGCCTTCGGGACCTCCGGCTGGTCGAGGGCGTCCCGGGGCCCGACGGCGGGTACGTCCCCACCGACGGCGCCTACGAGACTCTCGGCGTCGAGCGGATGGACGACGCCGAGACCACGCCGGTCGCCGTCGACGGCGACCCGGTAGAGGGCGTGAACGTCGAGGAGATCGACCTCTCCAGCGTCGCCAACCCCGAACTCTGCCGCGCTGAGTTGGTGATCCGCGGCCCGGTCGGTCCTTTCGAGGCCGGCGATCACGTCACCGTCGGTCCGACGCCGGCCGCCGGGCTGCGCCTCTCGGGGACCGTCGACGCCACGAACGTCGACGGTAACACCCTCCTCCTGCGCGTCGACGGGATGGAGACCCCGTCCGCCGACGCCGCCGAGGAGAGCGCGGCCGACTAAGAGGCGTCGCCGTCGCGGCGCTCCGCGGACTCGACGCGGTCCCCCGACGCGATCCGGTCCCGGATCGCCCCCGTCGCGGCGGCGGCGTGACGGGCCGTCTGGTACCGCTCTCCGAAGGCGACGCGGGCGCTCTCGGCGGCCTCCCGGTCGACGTCGAAGGCGACCCCGTCGTACGCGACGTCCCACAGCACCAGCGGCTCGGGCGGCGCGGGGCCGACGCCGAGTTCCCCCGGCACCGGCTCCGCGTCGAGCAGGCGGTCGATCCGCGACGGCTCGGTGTGGCCCCGTCCGACCGCCCGGACCGCGGCGACGAGCCGGCGGACCAGCGCGCGCGGGAAGCCGTCGGCGGCGACTTCGACCACGAGCAGGTCGCCGTCCCGGGACACGGTCGCGGTCAGGTTCCGGACGGTCCCCGCGTCGTCGCTCGTCAGGTTGTGGAAGTCGTGGCGGCCCGAGAGCCGATCGAGGGCGTCGCGGACGCGTCCGTCGTCCACGGCGCCGTCGGGGGCCGGCGAGGAGGCACCCGCCGCGGGCGCGTAGAGGTGGTACCGGTACGTCCGCCGGACCGCGTCGTGCGTCGCGTGGAACCCGTCCCGGACGTCCGCGGCCGCCCAGACGCGCACCGATCCCGGGAGGTGCCCGTTGAACGCCCGCGGCGTGAGCCACGTCGGCGCCTCGAACGCGACCGTCTGCGCGACCGCGGAGACCCCGGCGTCGGTGCGGCCCGCCGCGGCGTAGCCCGGCGGCGTCGCGTGCGTCGGCCCGTCCCCGCGATCGAGCAGTCCGTGTTCCGCGAGCGCCCGGAGGAGGGTGCCTTCGACGGTCGTCGCGTGGGGCTGGCGCTGGAAGCCGGCGTACTCGCGGCCGTCGTACGCGACCCGGAACGCGCGAGTCGTCGCGGCGGCGGTCACGTCCCGTCTGCGGACCGGTCGTCGCCCCCGTCGGCGTCGCCCGTCGTCGCATCCTCGCCCGTCGTCGCATCCTCGCCCGTCGTCGCGTCGTCGCCGTCCACGGCCATCGGCACGGTGACGACGGGAACGGAAGAGACCCGGACTATCTTCTCGGTGACGCTTCCGAGGAGGACTCGCCGAAGGCCGCTGCGAGTGTGGCTCGGCATCACGACGATGTCGGCGCCGGTGTCCTCGATGGCGGCCTCGATGATGTCGATCGGCTCGCCCTGCCTGACGTCGCCGACGACGTCGACCCCCGCGTCATCGAGCTCCGCGGTCACCGTCTCGACGCGCTTTCGCGCGGCGTCCTCGATCCGTTCGGCGAACGCCCCGGCCTGCGGCCCGCCGAGCGTCTGCGCCAGCGTGTCGACCGCTGAGACGACGTGGACGGTGGCGTCGTAGCGCTCGGCGAGGCTGGCGGCGTGCGGGACGGCGTCGTTCGACTCGCCGCCCGGCGCGACCGGGAGGAGGATGTCGTCGTACATACCCGGCACTGCTCGGGCCGGGTGCAAAACGATACCGGCCGTTCGAGCGAGCGGCGCAGTCGACCCGCGAGCGGGACGGATCGGCGGGTGGAGGCGGCCGAAGCGACGGGTGGAGGCGGCCGAGGCGACGGGTGAGGGCGGACCGTTACAGCCCGAGCGCGTCGAGCAGGTCGAAGCCCACACCGACGTAGCCGACGAGTTTGAAGCCGAGATAGATCCCGACGATCGCCATCACGCCCGGTAACTCCGGCGGGGCGGGGATCGGGACGCGGAGGAACGCGAACAGCGCGCCGACCGTCACCCCGACGAGAAGCGCGGCGGCGGTCAGGACGGTGGTCGAACCCATGTCGACGCGTCGGCGACGTCCGTTTATAAACGCGGTGTTCGCGGTCGGGGACGCGGCGGCGGGGATGGGTAGGGTTTTCCGACGCGCGTCCCTTCACGGCGACATGGCACGAGAGGTTTCCAACCCCGACAACCCGCAGGTGACGCTCCAGACGAACCACGGCGACGTCGTCGTCGAGCTGTTCGCCGACCGCGCCCCGAAGACGGTCGAGAACTTCCTCGGACTGGCGCGTCACGACCCCGCCGCGGACGCCGACCCCGCGCGCGACACCAACACGTGGGAAGACCCCGAGAGCGGCGAGGTCCGCGGCGACTCGCTGTACGAGGGGAACGTCTTCCACCGCGTCATCGAGGACTTCATGATCCAGGGCGGCGACCCGCAGGAGAACGGCCGCGGCGGCCCCGGCTACCAGTTCGACGACGAGTTCCACGACGACCTCACCCACGACGGTCCGGGGATCCCCTCGATGGCGAACTCCGGCCCGAACACGAACGGCTCGCAGTTCTTCATCACGCTTGACGCGACCCCGCACCTCGACGGCAAGCACGCCGTCTTCGGCCAGGTCATCGATGGGATGGACGTCGTCGAAGAGATCGGCGCCGTCCCGACAGACCGACGCGACGAGCCCCGCGACACGGTCGAGATCGAGCAGGTCGCCGTCGACGAGTAGACCGGCGCCGCGGTCCCCGATGTCGACGCCGCGGTCCCCGATGTCGACGCCGCGGTCCGCCGTCCGAGTATCTTATACTACCCGATTCTCAAGCTCCTCGCCGTCATCGAGCCTGGTGAGGTTGCCGGCGAGGATGTCGGCGACGCGGTCGTAGTAGTGCGGCGTGTGGCCGGCGTTGTGCGGGGTGATCGTGGCGTTCCCGAGCCCCCACAGCGGGTGGTCCTCCGGGAGGGGTTCGGGGTCGGTCACGTCGAGGGCGGCCCCTCTAATCCGGCTGTTCCTGAGCGAGGAGACCAAGGCGTCGGTGTCGACGATCGGCCCGCGCGCTACGTTTATAAGGACGGCGTCGGAGCGCATCGTTTTGAGCGCCTCCGCGTCGACGATCCCCCGCGTCGTCTCGGTGAGCGGGCACGCGAGCACCACGTACTCGGCGTCGGCGATCGCCTCGTGGAACTCGTCGAAGCCGTACACCGCGTCGGCCGGGCCGCCCTTCTCGGGCGAGTACCGGACGCCGACCGCCTCGACGTCGAACGACGCCAGCCGTTCGAGGACCGTCTGCCCGATGGCGCCGAGCCCGACGACGGCGACCGTCGAGCCGTACACCTCGGTCGTCTCGTAGGTGCGCCACTCGCGGTCCGCCTGCTGGCGGTGCGCGCGCGGCCACCGGCGGGCGTGCGTGATCATCGACCCGACGACGTACTCGGCGATGTTCGGGCCGTGGACGCCGGAGGCGTTCGTCACGGCGACGCCGCGGTCCGCGAGCGCCTCGCGCGGGAGGTGCCCGGTCCCGGCGAACACGCAGGCGAACAGTTCGAGCTCCTCGGCGGCCGCCAACAGCTCCTCGTCGATGTGGAGCCCCACCGCGGCGCGGGCGGTCGCGATCAGCTCGCGCTCCTCCGCCGGCGTCCGGGCCAGCGCGATCTCGCGGTCGGGGAGTCGCTCGCGGAGCGACGCGACGAGGTCCGACGCGTCCGATCCGTGGATCGTCTGTCGCAGCACGAGGACGTCTGGATCGCTCATGGCGACGCCACTCGGCGCGACCGTTATAAAGGGTGCCCGTGCGGCGAAGGGTGCCGGATTCGGGGCGCGCGGCGGCCGGTCCGGAAGGTGGCCGGTCCGGAAGGTGGCCGGTGCGGGGCGAGGCCGTTGTGGGGCGCGGTCGCGGCGGAGTTCGGTTACTCCAGGGCCGCGTCGAACGCGCCCTGCAGGTCCGCCTTCATATCGTCGACGTGTTCGAGGCCGACGGAGACGCGGATGAGTCCGTCCGTGAGCCCCGCCGCGAGACGCTCCTCGCGCGGGATCGCGGCGTGGGTCATCGCGGCCGGCTGCTCGATGAGGCTCTCGACCCCGCCGAGCGACTCCGCGAGCGTGAACACCTCGGTCTCGCTCACGACGGTCGACGCCTGATCGAGGCTCCCGTCGAACTCGAAGGAGAGCATGCCGCCGAACGCGTCCATCTGCTCTGCGGCGAGCTCGTGGTCCGGGTGGCTCTCCAGGCCGGGGTAGTAGACGCGGCTCACGTCGTCGTGGGACTCGAGCCACTCCGCGAGCGCCGCGGCGTTCTCGCAGTGGCGGTCCATCCGCACCGGGAGCGTCTTCGTCCCGCGGAGCACGAGGAAGCAGTCGAACGGGCCGGGGGTCGCGCCCACCGAGTTCTGGTAGAAGCCGAGTCGCTCGTCGAGTCCCTCGTCGTCGACGATGAGCGCGCCGCCGATCGTGTCGGAGTGGCCGCCGAGGTACTTCGTCAGCGACTGGCAGACGACGTCGGCGCCGTGTTCGAGCGGACGCTGGAGGTACGGGGTCGCGAACGTGTTGTCGACCGCACAGAGCGCGTCGTTGGCGTGGGCGATGTCCGCGAGCGCGCCGATGTCGTTGACGTTCATCAGGGGGTTCGTCGGCGTCTCGACCCACACCAGCTCCGTCTCCTCCCGTACCGCGTCCCGCACGGCGTCGTGGTCGGTGGTGTCGACGAAGGTGGTGTCGACGTCGTACTCGTCGTACACCTGCGTGAGGATGCGGTGGGTGCCGCCGTACACGTCGTCGCCGGCGACGACCTGGTCGCCCGCCGACAGCAGGTTCAGGACGGTGTTGATCGCGGCCATGCCCGAGGAGAAGCAGCGCGCGTGGCTCCCCGACTCCAGCGACGCGAGGTTCGCCTCCAAGTCGGTCCGCGTCGGGTTCCCGGTCCGGCTGTACTCGTAGCCGCGGTGGTCGCCCGGTCCGTCCTGCTCGTACGTGGAGTTCGCGTGGATCGGCGTCATCAGCGCGCCGGTCTCGGGGTCGGGCTCCTGTCCCGCGTGGATCGCGCGGGTCTCGAAGCGCGGGTCGTCGCCTTCGGGGTGGTCGCTCATATCGGGGACTCGTCGGCGAGCGTGGTGATTCTTCCCCTTCGGAGCGGCGGTGGCCGAACGGACCCGTCGCTGCCGGAGCGGTTTCGCGAGAAGTGCTCGGTCAGGGATTTGAACCCTGGTCGTCGGCTGACTTCCGAACCGGCGCACCGATGCGCCGCATCCGTCGAAAGGCCAACATGATTGGCCGGACTACACCAACCGAGCGCGATTTCCGCTTGTGCCGCATCCGATTTAACTCTTCTCAACTCCCGTCACCGTGGGACGCCTCGACAGGGGCTTCGTCCCCGGATTCCGCCCCGCCGTCGAGAGCGGTCGGCGCGTTGAGTCCGCTTGACACCGGTGGGGTGGTTGAAACGTTAACGTGCGGGTTGATGCGGCGCGACCCCGTCTGTACTGGTATGCCGAGAGCGACACGCGACGGCGTCGCGATAAATTACGCCGTCGACGGGACGAGCGACGGCGCGACGGTCCTCCTCTTAGAGGGGCTGGGGTACGGTCGCTGGATGTGGCGGTGGCTGACCGAGGACCTCGCGGACGGGTACGAGGTGCTCCGTCCCGACAACCGCGGGACCGGCGACTCCGACGTCCCGGAGGGGCCGTACGCGATCGCCGAGATGGCGGCCGACGCGCGGGCCGTGCTCGACGACCGCGGCGTCGACCGGGTGCACGTCTGCGGCGCCTCGATGGGCGGCATGATCGCGCAGGAGCTCGCGCTGACCGACGAGCGGGTCGCCTCGCTGACCCTGCTTTGCACCTCGCCAGGCGGCGAGGGCGCGGCCGAGACGCCGCCCGAGGTTCAAGATCACATCTTCTCCGCGCCCGAGGACGCGGACCCGCGGGAGCGGATCCGGTACCTGATGGAGCCCGCGGTGAGCGACGGGTTCTACGAGCGCGAGCCGGAGCTCGTCGATCGGATCGTCGACTGGCGGCTGTCGGGCGACGCGACGCCCGCGGGCCGGGAGGCGCAGGCCGCCGCGGTCGCCGCGTTCGACGCGTCCGACCGGCTCGGCGAGCTGTCGGTCCCGACGCTGGTGGTCCACGGCACCGCCGACCGGGTGCTCCCGGTCGAGAACGCGGACCGTCTGGCCGAACTCATCCGGCACGCGACGGTCGAACGGATCGAGGGCGGGCCCCACCTCTTCTTCATCGAGGAGCGGGACGCCGTCGACGACAGGATCCGGTCGTTCCTCGACGGGGTCGCCTGAGATGGCCGGGAACGATCCGCGGAGTGGCGGGGAGGGAGCCGACGACCCCCGGCCGCACCCGCACGGCGACCGGGCGTACGAGTGGGTGGGGTCGCTGTCGGCGCGCCGAGCGCGACTCTCGCCCGACCGCGTCGCCGTCACGGACACGGCCGCGGGCGAGGAGTACACGTACGCCGACCTCGACGAGCGCGCCAACCGCACCGCGCGGTTCCTCCGCGAGGTCGGCGTCGGGAAGGGCGACCGCGTGGCCGTCGTCTCGCGGAATCGCGTGGAGCTGCTCGACCTGTTCTTCGCGACGGCGAAGGTCGGGGCGGTGTTGGCCCCACTCTCCCACCGGCTCGCGGAGCGCGAGCTCGCGGCGGTCCTCGGCGACGTCGACCCCGCGCTCCTCGCGGCCGAGACGCCGTTCGAGGGCGACGTGGTCGACGCCTTGGAGCGCGCCGACGTCGAGCCCCCGGTGCGCGCGATCGCGACCGACGCGGACAACGCGTGGCGCACGCTCGGGGCTGACCTCCCCGACGACGGTTCGCCGGTCGAGACCGCCGCCGTCTCGCTCGCCGACCCGCACCTCTTCCTCCACACCGGCGGTTCGACGGGCACGCCGAAGGAGACGGTGATCAGCCACGGCGCGATCCGCTGGAACGCGTTCAACACGATCACGGCGTGGGGGCTCCGCGAGGACGACGTGACGCCGATGGTGTTCCCGATGTTCCACACCGGTGGGTGGAACGTGCTCACCGTCCCCTTCCTCCAGATGGGGGCGCGGATCCTGTTGAGCCCCGAGGTCGATCCCGGCCGCGTCCTCGCCGACGTCGAGCGCGAACGCGCGACGACGCTCGTCGCGGTCCCCGCGGTCGTCCGGATGATGGCGCGCCACGACGAGTGGGCCGACACCGATCTCTCCTCCCTGCGGTTCGTCAAGAGCGGGGGCGGGCCGTGCCGCGAGAGCGTCATCGACGCGTGGCGCGACCGCGGCGTGGAAATATCGCAGGGGTACGGGCTCACGGAGTGCGGCCCGAACAACTTCGCGATGCCCGACGGCTTCCCGCCGGAGAAGACCGCCAGCGTCGGCGTGCCCGCGCTCGCGGTCGACGCGCGCGTGGTCGACGAGGACGGCCCGGTCCCGGACGGGACCGTCGGCGAGCTTGAATTGGCCGGCCCCGCGGCGGCGGACCGCTACTGGAACGACGACGAGGAGACGGCCGAGACGTTCGGCGACTGGGTCTCGACGGGCGATCTGGCCCGCGTCGACGCGGACGGCTACTACCACATCGAGGGTCGCAAGAAGAACATGTTCGTCTCCGGCGGGGAGAACGTCTACCCGCCGCGAGTCGAGGACGCGCTCACGGATCACCCCGAGATCGAGGAGGCCGTCGTGATCGGGATTCCGAGCGAGGAGTGGGGGACCGTCGGGAAGGCGGTGGTCGTGGGCGACGAGTCGCTGACGCTCGACGACCTGCGCTCGCACCTCGCCTCCCGCGTCGCCGGGTACGCGGTGCCGAAGGGGCTCGCGTTCGTCGAGGAGATGCCGACGTCGGGCCCGTCGAAGATCGACCGGGCGGCGATCGAGGAGCGGTTCGGGGAGTGACGGTCCGACGCGACCGAGCCGAGCGTGCCGGGAACGAGCTGTCGGGCGCTATCCCGCCGTTTTCGGCCGTCTCACGACGTGGCGGGCGTCCCACAGGAACAACCGTTATATATGTGGGAGATAAGGGGAGGCCATGATCGACGTCACGATGGATATGGAGCAGTTCGACTGCCCGTTCATCGACACCTCCGCGGACCACGACGTCGGGTTCTCCGCGATGCATTGGCAGCTCGACACGGCGGCCGAACAGCTGGAGACCCGACTGCTCGTCGAGTCGTCCGACCGCTACGAGCTGAGCGAGGGCCTGCAGAGGCTCCGCGACCACGAGAACATGGCCGAGTACCGCCTGTTCTCGAAGCGGGACGACACCGCGATCATCCGGACGGTCATCGAGGAGACGAACGCGATGTCGACGATCACCGACCACGGCGGCTACATCACGGGCCCGTTCCGGATCGCCGACGGCTCCGAGCAGTGGCAGGTCGGCTTCGACGACGACGAGACCACGGAGGCGGCGCTACACGACTTGGAGAAGGGCAACGAGTTCGTGGTCGAGGACCGCTCGGAGCTGTCGATGGAGTCGCTGTTCGACACCATGCGCAACGCGAACGCGGCCTCCACGATGTTGGAGGCCTGCCGCGACCTCACCGACGTCGAGCGCGAGACCATCGAGACGGCGGCGGACGCCGGCTACTTCGAGTCGCCGCGAGAGGCGACCCTCTCGACGCTCGCCGACGAGTTCGACGTGTCGACGGCGGCGGTCTCGAAGAACATGCGCCGCGGCGAGAAGAAACTGCTCCGTAGCGTCGTGCAGGCGCTCGACCGGATGAACTGAGCCGGGCGACTGCGGTCGACTGAGTCCGTGACTCGCCCGGCCCCTTGATTCTCCGCGTGAGCGAGCGTTTTCGCCTGATCCCTCGCGGTTTCGCCTGATCCCTCGCGGTTTCGCGTCGCTTGTTAACATCTTAACTCGGCCCCTTTTGCCGGTGTGTCTCGTCGGTATGCGTATGCGAGACGTAACCACGCGACGGTCGTATCTTCGACGAACTGGCGCCGCGGTCGGCGGAGTCGGACTCGCAGGACTCGCCGGCTGCTCCGGAAACGGCGGCGACGGGAGCGACGGCGGGAGCGGCGACGGCGGCGACGGCGGCTGCGGCGACGGCGAAGACGGGGGATCCGGCGACGGAGAGGACGGAGGCGACGGCGGAGACCTCTCCGGGGAGACGCTCCGGATCGGGGCGCTGCAGCCGACCTCCGGTGACCTCCAGTACTACGGCCAGATCAGCCTCATGGGGTTCTACTCCGGGCTGGCGTACAAACACGACGTCGATCCGATCGAGGAGCTCACGCCGGGCACCTACACGCTGGAGACGGACGACGGCCCGACCTACGAGATCATCGTCGAGGACACCCAGTTCAGCCCCGACACCGCACAGAACGTCGCGACGAACCTCGTGCTCGACGAGGACGTCGACGTCCTCTTCGGGGGCACGTCCTCGGACAGCGCGCGGCGCCTGATCGACACCGTCGTCGACGAGTCCGAGGTCCCGTACCTCATCGGTCCCGCGGCCGACGCGGGCATCACGGTGAACGAGGAGTTCTGTCACCCGCTGGCGTTCCGCGCGAGCGAGCACACCGCGATGGACGCGCGTGCGGGCGGCACGTACGTCGCCGAGAACTTCGACATCGACACGGTCGCGGTGTTCGCGTCCGACAACGCCTTCGGACAGAGCGTCGCGGAGAACTACACCGCGGTCCTCGAGAGTCAGGGCGTCGAGGTGCTGGAGCCGCGGTTCGTCGAGGTCGGCTACTCCGAGTTCGACGGGCTCTTCGAGGAGGCCGTCTCGAACGGCGCGTCCGGCGTCGTCGGCGGGTTCACGGCGTCGACGCTGCCGCAGTTCCTCACCTCGGCGATCTCGTTCGACGTGCAGGTGTTCGGCGGGTTCGCGGCGCTGCTGACGACCCAGCTCATCGGCGGCACGATCGAGTCGGCGCTCGGCGAGGGCTTCACCGAGCAGGACATCAAGGACGCCGGGCTCGGTCCGTTCACCAGCCGGTACCACTGGAACCAGTACGAGAACCCGATCAACGAGGAGTTCCGACAGATGCACATCGACGCGTACGACATCGTCCCCGACCTGTTCAGCTCGGGGACGTTCACCGCCGCCTCCGCCCTCTCGCAGGCCGTCACGGAGTCCGGGTCGACGGACGGCGCCGACGTCGCGGAGGCGCTGCGCGGGATGACCGTCGCCGACACGCCGAAGGGCGCCGACGGCTACACCTTCCAGGGCCACAACAACCAGGGCGCCTCCCAGATGACCGTCGCCTGGCCGGTCCCCACGAGCGACGAGTTCGCCGAGACGTGGGACGCGCCCATCATGCCCGGCGAGCCGCTCGAACGGCTCGACGCCGAGGACGTCATGGTCCCAGGAGGACGCCAGCTGCCTCGCTGTGATGCTTGCTCCGAAACCGAACGGGCTGACGAAGCGGTTCGGAGATCACGGCGGCGACGTGTCGACTTCGCGCTGGAGTCCGGCGGCTCTGCTCGCCATCGGCCACGAACTGGCGCCGGGGAAGACGACGTTCTTCAACCTCCTCACTGGAGTGTGGAGCCGTCCGACGCGCGATCCGGTTCGCACCGTTCTCCGGAGCCGCGGGGGCGCCAGTCGGCCAGGCCGCGAGGGCGGAGACGGCGGGTCGGCACCCGCGACATAACGGACGCCTCCCTCACGAGACGGCGCTGGCGGGATTCACCGGTCGTACCAGATCACGCAACCGTCTTTCCCGACGCTCACGGGCTGGGAAGAACGGTCCGGATCGCGGCGCAGGCGGCGCGGGGCGGCGACGCTGGAAGCTCTGGCGCACGTTCGGTCGTTCGACGCGCATTACGAGGGAGCCCACCAATCCTCGACCGGATCGATCGATGGAGGGCCCGACGCGTCGCGGAGATCCTTCAGTCACGGCGAGAAACGGGAAGCCTGAGGTCGCGTCTCGCTCGACGGGCGACCGACCTGCTCCTGATCGACGAGCCGACCGCCGGGGTCTACAGCGAGGGGGTCGACGAACGTTGTCGCGCCTTGGATCGAGGACGGTGCGCCGACCACTCCGTGATGCTGATTCGAACACCAACATGGACGTGGTGATGGGCATCTCCGACGCATCGCGGTTGCTCCACCGCGGCGAGCTCATCGCGGACGGCCCGCCGATCGGTCCGGAACGACCCGGCCGTCAAGGAGGCGATATCTCGGCGGACTACGGCGCGAGGGCGACGCCACCGGCGAGGAGCAGAGCGCGGGGCCGACGGGACGGGCTCCGCGCGCGACCGACGGCGGTCGTCGCGTCGACCGGCCGACAGGGCGAGCCCCGCCGGCCGAACGGGGCCGAGCGTCTGGGCGAACGCCGAACCGCGGAGGTGGCGGCCGGTGAGCGTGTTGGAGTTCGAGGGCGTCCACACGTACTACGGCGAGAGCCACATCCTGCAGGGGCTCGACCTGACCGTCGAAGACGACGAGATCGTCGCGCTCGTCGGTCGCAACGGGGTCGGTAAGACGACGACGCTACGGACCGCGCTCGGGCTGACGCCGCCGCGGCGCGGGACGGTCCGATTCAAAGGCGAGGACGTCACCGGCCGCGAGCCCCACGAGATCGCCGGCGGCGGAATGGGGTGGGTGCCGGAGGACCGGCGGGTGTTCGCGCACCTGACCGTCGCGGAGAACCTCCGCGTCGCCGCCCACGCCGCGGCCGACCCGGACGCCCGGATCGGGGAGGCGTACGACCTCTTCCCGGCCCTTGAGCGGTTCGCCGACAAGGAGGCCGGCGACCTCAGCGGCGGCCAACAGCAGATGCTCGCGATCGCCCGCGGGATGCTCGGCGACAACGACCTGCTGCTCGTCGACGAGCCCAGCGAGGGGCTCGCGCCGCAGATCGTGAGCGACGTCGTCGAGGCGCTCCGCGCGGCCTCCGCGGACACGACGATGGTACTCGTCGAGCAGAACTTCCGGCTCGCGATGGACCTGGCCGACCGGTTTTACCTCGTCGACCACGGCGTCGTCGTCGAGGAGGGCGACACCGACGGCGTCACGAGCGAGGACGAGCGCATCCGGAGGTACCTCACCGCATGAGCGCGACCGCGCTCTCCCTCGGCGTCGCGGACCCGGCCCCGCTGCTCGCGACGGGCGGCGCCGCCGACGGGCTCCGGACCGCGGTCCGCGTCCTCGTCGAGGGGCTCGGCAAGGCCGCCGTCTACTTCACCATCGCGGTGGGGCTCACACTCGTGTTCGGGCTGATGGGCGTGCTCAACTTCGCCCACGGCGCCGTCACGATGGTCGGCGCGTACCTCGGCGGGCTCGTGCTCGTTCTGGTCGTCGGCTCCCGGACGGGGACGCTCGCGACGATCGGCGTCTTCTTCGCCGCGATGGCGATCGTCTTCGCCGTCACCACCGCGGCGGGCAGTCTCATCGAGCTGAAGCTGATCCGACCGATCTACGACCGCACGCCGACCTACCAGATCCTGCTGACGTTCGGCGTCTCGCTGATCATCGAGGAGGTCGCGCGGATCGTGTTGACGCTGCGGGGCATCCAGCCGGACCCGCAGTGGCAGGCGCCGATGGGTACCGCGCCGGACGTGCTGCTGGGACGGACCGACTTCCTCGGGATCGCAGTGCGGCGGCTCTACCTGTTCGAGGTGCTGATCGGCGGCGTCGTCCTCGTCGCCGTCTGGTTGTTCCTCACCCGGACGCTGTACGGATTATACATCCGGGCCGGGAGCGAGGACACCGAGATGGTGCAGGCGCTCGGGATCGACGTCCGCCGGGCGTTCACCGTCGTCTTCGGCGTCGGGACGGGCCTCGCCGCGGTCGGCGGGGTCGTGCTGATGTGGGACCCGATCTGGGGGCCGAGCGTCCTGCTGAGCATCGACGTGCTCCTGTACGCGTTCGTCGTCGTGATCATCGGCGGGCTCGGGAGCTTCCGCGGCACCGTCGTCGCCGCGGGGATCGTGGGCATCGCGGACTCGGTGACGACGTGGCTGTTCACGACCGGCGTCGTCACCTTCTCCGGCCTCTCCGAGGTGACGATCTTCTTGCTGTTAGTCGGCATGCTGATCGTCAGGCCGCAGGGCCTCTACGGCGTCGAGGAGGTGGGCGGCCATTAGCGACCCCGACTCCTCCGCCGACGACGCGGGGGCCGACGCCGGGCACGACGACGCGGAAGTCAGCGATGTCGACCGCGCCGTGACCCTCGCCGACTACGCCCGGGACCACGCGGTCCACGCCGCCGTCGTCCTCGTCTTCTTCCTGTACCCGCCGGTCAACGGCGCGCTGGAGTCGTCGCCGCTGGCGGCCGAGACGGCGGCGTTCCTCCCGGGGATCACGTTCATGATCGCCGTGTTGTACATGGGGCTGTTCGCGATGAGCTTCGACTTCGTCAGCGGCTACACGGGCTACCTCTCGTTCGGCCACGCCGCGTTCTACGGCACCGGGGCGTACTTCGTCGTGCTCGCGGCGAACGGGCAGATCCCCGGGATCCCGGGCGGGACGCCGTTCATGATCACGCTGCTGCTCGGCGCGCTGCTCGCGGCGCTGCTGGCGCTGGTCATCGGCTCGGTCTCGTTCCGGCTCACGGGGGTGTACTTCGCGATGATCACGCTCGGGTTCGCGCAGGTGATCTACGAGCTGATCCGCTCGTGGGGGTACGTCTCCACGAACCCCCAAGAGGGGGCGACGATCGGGGGCGACGGGCTCGCGATCGGCGTCCCGTACGTCGACGCGCTGAGCCTCCGGGTCGGACGGCTCACCGGCACCAGCGTCGAGAATCTACTCGGCCTGGGGATCGACGTCTCCGCGACGGTGGTCTCCTACTACGCGCTGGGCGCCGTCGTCTTAGCCTCGTACTTCGCGATGCAGCGGATCCTCCACTCGCCGTTCGGGCGGGTGATGGTCGCCATCCGCGAGAACGAGGAGCGCGCCCGCGCCGTCGGCTATCCGACCTACCGGTTCAAACTGGCCGCGTTCGCGATCAGCGGCTTCTTCGGGGCGGTCGCCGGCGGGATCTTCGCCGCGTACGCCCGGTCGGTGTCGCCGGACAACTCCTACTTCTTCCTCGTCACCGCCGACGCGCTGATCACGACGATCATCGGCGGGTTCGGCACGCTGGCGGGACCGCTGTTCGGCACGGCGTTCCACCAGTGGCTGGAGGACGTGCTCTCGACCGAGAGCGGCGGTCTCGCGACCTACATCCGTGAAGGGGTCCCGGCGACCGTCCTCGAGACCGACGTCTTCGGGCTCAGCGTCGAGCTGTTCGTCAACACCGCTCTGGCCGGACGAGCGCCGCTGTACCTCGGGATCGTTTTCGTGCTCTTCGTGCTGTTCGTCCCCAACGGGATCCTCGGCACGGTGCGCGACCGGCTCGGGGGGACCGTCGGCAAGCGCCTGCCGGAGCGGATACGGAGGTACCGCCGATGACGGTCGGAATCACCGGCCTCGGGACATACGTGCCGCCAGACACGATCACCGGCGCGGAGATCGCCGCGATCAGCGGGATCCCCGAGGAGGTCGTCGTCGAGAAGATGGGCGTGACCGAGAAGCACGTCTGCCCGCGAGACGGGGACCACGCGACGGACATGGCCGAGCAGGCGGCCCGCGAGGCGCTCGCGGACGCCGACGTCGACCCGACCGCGGTCGACCTCCTCCTCTACCACGGCTCGGAGTTCAAAGACCACGTGGTGTGGTCGGCCGCGGCCGCGATAGCCGAGGCGTTGGGCGCCGAGAACGCCTACGCCACCGAGAGCTACACGCTCTGTGCCGGCGCCCCGATAGCGCTCCGGCAGGCGGCCGCTCAGCTCGCGGTCGAGGAGACCGACACCGCGCTGCTCGTCTCGGCGAGCCGGGAGGAGGACCTCGTCGACTACGAGGACGAGGACGCGTCGTTCATGTTCAACTTCGGGAGCGGCGCGAGCGCGTTCGTCGTCGAGGCCGACCCCGGCGACCGCGCCCGCGCGACGGTTCACGAGAGCGCGGCCGAGACGGACGGCTCCTTCGCCGACGACGTCGTGATGCCCGCTGGCGGGTCGAAGCCGCCGCCGAGCGAGGCGACGGTGCGCGAGGGGCTCCACGCGCTGCAGGTCCCCGACCCCGACGGGATGAAGGAGCGACTGGGCCCGGTCTCGCTGCCGGCGTTCCGCTCCGTCGCCGACGAGGCGCTGTCGCGGTCGGGGTTCGAGCGGACCGACCTCGACTTCGTCGCGCTCACGCACATGAAGCGGTCCTTCCACGACATGGTGCTGGAGGAGCTCGGGCTCGACCCCGAGCGGGACGGCTACTACCTCGACGAGTACGGCCACGTCCAGAGCGTCGATCAGGCGCTCGCCGTCGAGGAGGGGCTGGCCGACGGTCGGCTCGCAGACGGCGACCTCGTCTGCTTCCTCGCCGCGGGCACCGGGTACACGTGGGCGGCGACGGTGCTCCGCTGGCACGGGTAGCGGGCCGCTTTGCGTCGGGGCGTCGGTCCGCGCGGTCAGTCGTCCTCGTGGGCCACCGAGAGTATCGTCGCTTCCCCGTCGAGGACGCGCTCCTCGCGCGCGTCCACGAACGCCTCCGTCCGCACCCGCAGTCGGTCGCCGCCGAGGTCCTCGACGACCTCGACGGCGGCCCTGAGCGTCTCGCCCGGACGGACGGGCGCGTTGAACGACAGCTCCTGCTCGAGATAGACGATGTCGCCCGGGAGCGACGCGAGCGCCGCCGAGACCGCCGCGGCCGACAACATTCCGTGCGCGACGCGTCCGCCGAACATCGACTCCGCGGCGTAGGCGTCGTCGAGGTGGATCGGGTTGTCGTCGCCGGAGAGCTCGGCGAACGCGTCGATCGCCTCGTCCGTGACCTGTACCTCGTGGGACGCCGTCTCGCCGACAGTCGCGACTGGCATGACTCAGTATTCTGCGTCCCGGAACCTCAACCCCGGTGTTCACCCTCGAACGTCGACGTGCCGAGCGGCCCGCTCGGCCCGCGACCCGAAATATATAGGGATATATAATTATTATATTATGACTGACAGTTAGGGCTTGCTCGCGGCTTCCATCCGAATTATGACCGCTGAGATGCGACTTGCGTCGTCTATCCGAGACGCGGTAGGAGTATATATTTTGAATAAACTTAAGGGATATCGTGTGCGATCTGTATACATGGAAACGAGGAAGGTGCAGGTCACCGGCGGCTCGACGTACACGGTCTCGATCCCGAAGACGTGGGCGACGGAAAACGGCGTGGAGGCCGGCACCAAGATCGAGTTCTTCCCCGACGGGGACTCGCTGTTCCTCACGCCGCGGTCGGAGGAGGAGCGCACCCGCGGGACGCTCGACGTCACCGACCTCTCGGGGCAGGCGCTCACCCGGGCGGTGACGACGATGTACGTCAGCGGGTTCGACGTGATCGAACTGGAGGGCGCCGAGATTTCCACCGAGCAGCGCTCCGCCATCCGCGAGGCGGTCCAGAGCCTCGTCGGCCTGGAGGTGTTAGAGGAGACGCGCGAGCGGGTCGTCATCCAGGACCTGCTCGACTCCTCGGAGCTGTCGATCCACAACGCCGTCACCCGGATGCGGCTGATATCGCTGTCGATGCTGGAGGACGCGCTCGCCGCGCTCTCCGATCTCGACCACGACCTCGCCCGCGACGTGATCGGCCGCGACGACGACCTCGATCGGCTCTGGCTCGTCGTCTCCCGGATCTTCCGCGCGACGCTTCGCACGCCGAAGGCGGCCGAAGAGCTCGGCCTCCCGCGCGAGGAGTGTTTCGACTACCACTCCAGCGCCCGCCAGCTGGAGCGGATCGGCGACCACGCGACGAAGATCGGCCACCTGACGCTCAGCATCGACGAGCCGCTCCCCGACGAGGTCGTCGAGGCGGTCAACGACCTCCACGGCGACGCGGTCGAGGTGATCGACACCGCGATGGACGCGCTGTTCGCCGACGACAGCGACGAGGCGACGCGGCTGGCGAACGACGCTCGCACGGGCGTCAGGGCGATCGACGAGCGGGTGCGCGCGATCGACGAACTCCTCCGCGACCTGGACCCGGCCCGCGCGCAGCTGCTCGGCCTCGTCGTCGACTCCGTGCTCCGGTCGGCCGACTACGGCGGCAACATCGCGGAGACGGCTCTCCAGAAGGCCGCGCCGACCCCGTGAGCCCCGAGGGAGACGACACGGGTCGGCTCCCCTCCCGACGCACCGTCGCCGTCGCCGTCGCGGTGATCGCGCTGGGTGCGGCGGTTCTCGCGACCGGTGCCGGGCTCTACTTCGCGGTCGGCGCGGGCCCGGAGGAGGCGGCGGTGAACGCGGTCGAGTCCTCGTCGGCCGTCACCGTCGAGCGGCTCGACGGGCTGACGGTCGTTCGGAGCGGGCCGGTGACCGCGGAGACGGTCGGACTCGCCTACTATCCCGGCGCGCGCGTGAACCCGGAGAGTTACGTCCCGACCGCCGCGGCGACGGTCGCGGGGCGAGACGTCGCCGTCGTGATCGTCGACGTGCCGCTGAACCTCGCGGTGCTCGGACCGAACCGGGCCGACGACGCGCGGGCGGCGCTCCCGGCGGTCGAGTCGTGGTACGTCGGCGGCCACTCGCTCGGCGGCGCGATGGCCTGTCGGTACGCGGCGGCCAACGCCGTCGACCTCGACGGGCTCGTCCTCCACGCCGCCTACTGCGACAGCGACGTCTCAGAGAGCGGGCTGCGGGTCCTCTCGGTGCTCGGGGGCGCCGACGGGGTGATCGACGCGGACCGCGAGCGCGAGAGCCGGTCGAACCTGCCCGACGACGCCCGGGTGATCGAGCTCGACGGGGTCAATCACGCCGGGTTCGGCGCCTACGGGCCGCAGCGGGGAGACGAGTGGGTATCGACCGACCCGGCGGCCGCGCGTGATCGGGTCGGGACGCTCACCGGTCGGTGGCTCGTGGAGGCCCCCGTCGAGCGGCGGATCGGTGAGCGGGTTTTTTCAGCGTCGCCGCCGGACGATTCGGTATGCCAGAGATAGAGCTCGGCGTGCCGCGAGGGGTCGTCGAGTCGCTCCCCGAGGAGGACGAGACCGCCGAACAGGACATGCGTCGCGCCATCGCCGGCATTCAGTCGCGGATCAACGAGGAGATCGAGGGCGCCGAGCCCGCGGAGGCGGCCGAGGTCGTCGCCGACGCGGTCGAGCGAATGGAGACGCAGGCGAGCACGTACCACGAGTTCGTCCCGGAACTGCGCGCGTGGGGGCAGTCCCCGATCTACGCCATCGCATGGCGGAACCTCTACGTGGAACTGATCGGACAGCTGTACGAACACGAGTGGCTCGGCGACGAGCTGGGTCGCGAGCGGAATTTCCGGCTCGTCGAGGACGGGATCCGGCTCTCGGACCTGTAGTCCCCTTCCGAACGCGGTCCCGCCGGGCGAACCGGCCGGTCAGGCCTCGAGCAGCGACGCCGCCCGCTCGCCGACGGCGATCGCGGGCGCGTTGGTGTTGCCGCTCGGAATCGTCGGCATCACCGACGTGTCGGCGACCCGGACGCCGTCCACGCCGTGCACACGGAGCCGATCGTCGTCGACCGCCGACTCGTCGTCCCCCATCCGACACGTCCCGACCGGGTGGTACACCGTGTGAGCGGTCTCGCGCACGTGTTCCTCGATCTCCGCGTCTGTCTCGACGTCCTCGCCCGGCCAGACCTCCGCGCCGCGATACGGGTCGAGGGCGTCGGCCCGAGCGATCTCACGGGCCCGCTTGACGCCCTCGCGGAGGACCTCGAGGTCCGGCTCGGCCGAGAGGTACCGCGGATCGACGACGGGGTCATCGGTGGGATCGGCGGAGGCGAGCTCGACCCGCCCCCGGCTCTCGGGCCGCACTTGCGTCGCGCCGATCGAGAACCCGAGCCCGTCGGGGTTGTCGAAGCCGTGGTTCATGTAGTACGTCGGACAGAAGTGGAACTGGAGGTCCGGCGCCGGCTCGTCGTCGTCGACGTAGGTGTACCCGGCGCCCTCCCCGATGTTCGACGTCGGCGCCGGCGGCTCGTCGTCGGTCCGATCGTACACGACGAAGCTGAACAGGTGGTCCTGGAGGTTCCGGCCGACGCCCGGTCGGTCGGCGACCACGTCGACGTCGTGGTCGCGGAGGTGCTCTGCCGGCCCCACGCCGGAGCACATCAGTAGCTGCGGCGTGTCGTACGCCCCCGCGCTGAGCACCACCTCCTCCGAGACGTCGACCTCGTGCGTCTCGCCGTCGCGTCGGTAGTCGACGCCCTCGGCGCGGGTCGCGTCGTCGAACCGGATACCGGTGACGTGTGCGCGGGTCTCGACGGTCAGCCCGGCGCGGTCCAGTACCGGTTTGATGAACGCCGCGGCGCTGCTGCACCGCTTCCCGTCCCGCTGCGTCACGTGGTACAGTCCCGCACCGGTCTGCCGTCGCCCGTTGATGTCGGCGTTCCGCTCGATGCCGCACTCCTCGGCCGCGTCTACGAACGCCTCGGAGGCCGGGTGCGGGTCGGACAGGTCGTCGACGGTCAGCGGTCCCCCCGTCCCGTGGAACTCCTCGTCTCCGGTGCCGACGAAGTCCTCGCTCCGTTTGAACGCGTCGAGCATCTCGTCGTGGCTCCAGCCGTCGTTCCCCATCGACGCCCAGTTGTCGTAGTCCCAGGGAACGCCCCGGTTGTAGATCATCGCGTTCAGCGAGCTCGACCCCCCGAGGGTCTTCCCGCGGGGATGGTACAGCCGGCGGTCGTTCATCTCCGGCTGCGGCTCCGTGTAGTACTCCCAGTCGGCCTCGGACTTGAACAGCTCCGGAAAGCGGACCGGTGTGTTGATCCGCTCCTCGTGGTTCTCGTCGGGTGCCCCCGCTTCGAGTAAAATCACGTCGTTCCCCCGCTCAACTAGCCGCCGCGCGACCACGCAGCCCGCCGACCCGGCGCCGACGACCGCGTAATCGTACGCCTTGCTTGACATTTCCGAGTGATCGGACGGACCGGTGGAACCTAAAGCTATGGTACCACATCGCACGAGCGGTGTGGTTCCTCCCCGCTTCTCGGGACCGTTTTATGTCGGTCCGGACCGATTACGCGCATATGGAACTGGAACTGCGGTTCTTCGCGACGTTTCGCGAGGCCGCCGGCGGGAAAATCGTCGAGGCGGAGTTCGCCGACGGGTCGAGTGTCGGAGACGTGTTGCGGGAGCTAGAAGCGGAGTACGAGGGGATGAACGGTCGCCTGGTCGTCGACGGCGGCCTCGCGCCCCAGATCAACGTGCTCAAGAACGGCCGCGAGGTGCTTCACCTCGACGGGCTGGAGACGGCGTTGGAGGACGGCGACCGGCTCTCGGTGTTCCCGCCGGTCGCGGGCGGCGCATGACCCCCGACGGCGAGGCGAGCGGCGGGACCGAGCCCGTCGACGGTCCCCCGCCCGCGGAGGAGGGCTGGGAGCGCGAGACGGTCGCGTACCGCGGGATTTCCCGGCGGCTCGCGGCCCACTACCTCGTCAACCTCGGCGGGACGCTCGTGGGCACGGACGACCCGGCCGAGGCGACCCGCGTGGACGGCGACGGGTGGCGCGTCGCGCTCAGCGCCGAGACGGTGACGGCCGCGGCTGCGATTCGACTCACCGAAGTGACCGCCGAGTTCGTCGGCGACCCGGACGCGCTGGCCGAGCTCCTCCCGAAGTACCGTCAGAAGGCGATGCGGGCCGGAGGCTGATGGCCGGCGACGAGGAGTCACCCGGGACGGGGTCGACGTCGCCGAACGGCGACTACCCGATCGACGGGACCGCGCTGGTCAAGACGGCGGCGCTCGCCAGCGTCCCCGCCGAGCGGCTCCCCTCCCTCCTCGCCCGCGTGCAGGCGGACCTGAGCCCGCGGATCGATGAGTACAGGCGGCGGTACGAGCGCATCGCGACCGAGCCTGACCGCGAGACGTTCCTCGTGGAGCCCGACCACTGGGAGAGCGTGGGGGAGCGGCTGGGACTCACTGACCGCGAGCGCGACGCCGTCGCCCGCGCCCACGAGACGGCTGTCGAGCGGGCGGGCTCGGGTCGGACGCGGCGCGAGGAGTACGAGACCGCGCTGGAGATCCGGTCTGGCGTGGTGATCGGGACCGCGACCGACGACGACTGACCGCGATCGACCGCGACGACGACTGACCGCGATCGACCGCGACGACGACTGACCGCGACCGACGCCTTTTCGACGCCCCCGCGTGGACGTGCCGCCATGCGACTCGCACGCCTGCTCACGCCGGACGGACCGGTCTCCGGACGCTACGAGGACGGGACGATCGTCGACGACGACGGCCGCTACGAGGTCGGTCGCGACGGGCGGCTCCTCCCGCCCTGCGACCCGAGCGCGCTCTACTGCGTCGGGCGGAACTACGTCGAGACACTCGATCAGATGGAGTACGAGCGCCCCGAGGAGCCCGACTTCTTCATCAAACCGCCGGCGAGCCTGCTCGCGCACGGCGAGTCGACCGCGTACCCCGAGTGGACCGACGAGCTGACGTACGCCGGCGAGCTGGTCGCCGTCATCGACGAGCGCTGCCGGGATGTCGCCCCCGAGGACGTTCCCGAGGTCGTCCGCGGCTACACGGTGATGAACGACGTCGACGCGCTCGACCAGCAGGGGCGGACCGCGCGGAAGGCGTTCGACGGCTCAGCGCCCCTCGGCCCGTGGATCGAGACCGACGTCGACCCGACGAGCCTCGACATCTCGACGACGGTCGGCGGGGAGCAGCGTCAGGACGCGAACACCGAGCTGATGCTGTTCGGTCCCCACGAGATCGTCTCGTACCTCTCGGAGCGGTTCACCTTCGAGCCCGGCGACTGCGTCGCCTTCGGGAGCCCGGCGAACCCCGGGCTCGTCGAACCGGGCGAGCGCGTCGAGATCACCTACGAGGGCGTCGGGACGCTGTCGAACCGAGTCGTCGACGTGTCGTGACTGACGGCTTATTTTAATAAGCGTGCGGTGGCGCGTGCTTTTTGAGCGGCCGGAGGCCGCGAGGAGCGAGGGACCGAAGGTCCCTCTGACAGCCGGCGGCGTAGCCGCCGGCGAGAGCGCTCGCGAGGGAGTCGCTGGCTCCCGAAGCGAAGCGGAGGGTGCCAGCGGCGAGGCTGGGGAGGCGTGAGGCTGCGGTTGCGGTGCGGGGCGCGCCTCACGGCTGGAGCTTTGTTTGCCTTCACCGTCGACGCGTGTTCGATTATTTATAAGCGAGCCGCCGGAGGGTCGGAGGGGTTCGTCGTGCCAACGACGGCAACGACATATACACAGACTACGATCGACCCGGGAAAAAGACGGCCAGCGAAATTCGATTAGTTCGGATTCTTCAGCGGCTGCCGCTCCCCGTACGTCAGCGTCCGCCAGACCCACTCCACGGGGCCGTATCGGTAGTAGTTGAGCCACGCCACCGACAGCACCACCTGCACGACCCAGATGGCGAGGACGATCCCGTACTGTTCGACGCGGTTCACGGAGCCGAACAGGCCGAGGCCGTGGCCGTAGAAGATCGAGGTCGCGAGCACTGTCTGGAGGAGGTAGTTGGTGAACGCGGTCCGTCCGACCGCGGCGAAGGTCCTCGTCACCGGACCGTCGGGCCGCCGCTTCGCGTACAGCATGACGAGCCCGACGTACCCCCCGGCGACGAGGAGGCTCCCCCAGTAGTTGAACTGACGCCAGTACAGCGCCGCGCCCGCGCTCCAGTCGTTCGCCTCGATGTAGGCGACGCTGGCGACGACGACCGCGACGCCGACGACCCCGCCGGCGACGAGCCGCTTATAAAACCGCGCCGAGCGCTCGCCGGTGAGCACGCCCCAGCGGTACAGCGCCATTCCGAGCAGCATCACGCCGCCGACGCGCCAGAAGCTGGACCCGATGAAGCCGGACGTCTGTCGCTGGAAGGAGGCGGAGACGCGGTGGTCCATCTGTTCGAGCCAGCCGCTCCGGTAGGTCGCCACCTCCTGGCGCAGGGCGGCCTCGCTCGGCGCCCACTGAGACGCGATCGCGTCGCCGCCGATGCTGACCGCGGCGAACAGCTCCGTGACGGGAACGAACAGCAGGAAGAGCCCGCCGAGCGCCGCCAGCCGTTTCGCGTCCATGTCGCGGACCGTGATCAGGAACAGCCCGGTGAAGCCGTAGGCGACGAGGATGTCGCCGTACCACAGCAGGTACGCGTGCGCGAGTCCGACCGCGATGAGCACCGCGGTCCGCCGGTAGTGGAGCCGGACCGCGTCCTGTCCCTTCTCCTCTTTGCTCCCGACGAACAGCAGGACTCCGGCGCCGAACAGCGCCGAGAACAGCGTGATGAGCTTCGACTGCGCGAACACGTGGCCGGCGAACCACGCCCAGTAGTTCGCGCCTGTGAAGTCGCCGTAGACGGTGGAATCGGCGTACACGGTGGGGTTCAACAGCGACGCCTCCGGCATCGCGAACACCCAGACGTTGATGAGCAGGATTCCGAGCAGGGCGAACCCTCTGAGCGCGTCGAGGCTGACGATGCGTTCGGAGGGCGGGGTCGGGCCGGCGTCGCGTGTCACGGATTGCTTCCGAGGAGGAACCGGAGGACCGAATAGGTTCGGATAGCGGGAGCCGGAGACGGCGGGGACTCGGGCCGAGGGCGGGACCGGGCCGGCCTCAGTCCAGCCGGACGGCCTCGCCGCGCTCCGAGGATCGGTAGATGGCGTCGATGACGCGCTGGACGGAGAGCGCCTCGTCGATCGTGTTGATCGCGGGCGCCTCGCCCGCGGCGACCGCTTCGAGGAACGCCGCCTGCTCGGCCCCGTGGCTGTCGCCCTCGCGGGTCTCGACCTCGGTGTCGGAGAAGTGGTGGCTGTCGCCGTCGAAGGAGCGCGCCTCGTGGATCGTGAGCTCGTCGCTGCCGCGGTCGAACGTCGCGCCCGCCTCCGTCCCGCGGATCACGAACTCATCGTTCGTCGGTCGGTTCGTCGCCCACGCGACCTCCAGCGACACCGTGTTGCCGTCGGCATCGCGGATGAACGCCGACGCCGAGTCCTCGACGTCGAACCCCTCGGCGCCGTTGTCGTCGCCCCACATGTGGACGAACGCGTAGTCGTCGCGGCTCCCGAACTCGGAGCGCGTCTCGCCCGACACCTCGACGACCTCCGGGTGGTCGAGGAAGTACAGCGCCAGGTCGACGGCGTGGACGCCGAGGTCGATGAGCGCGCCGCCCCCGGCGACGTCGCCCGACGTGAACCACGAGCCGCGGCCGGGGACTCCCCGGCGGCGGACGTAGTTCGCCTCGACGTGGGTCGTCTCGCCGAACCGCCCCTCGTCCTGGTAGCCTTTGATCACCTGGACGGGCTCCGCGAACCGGTTGTTGAACCCGACCATGCAGAACCCCTCGGCGTCGCGGGCGGCCGCGGCGATGCGCTCGGCGCTCTCGACCGTGTGTGCGAGCGGCTTCTCCAAGAGCACGTCGAGGCCGGCCTTCAGCGCCGAGACGGCGTACTCCTCGTGGAAGCGGTTCGGCGTCGTGATCAGGACGGCGTCGCAGTCCTCGTACAGGTCCGTCTCGCTCTCGTACGCGTGGACGTCGAACTCCTCGTGGAACCGCCGCCGGGCGTCGGCGTCGATGTCCATGCCGCCGACGAGGTTCGCGCCGCGCTCCGTCAGCTTCGTCGCGTGGTGCTTCCCGATCCCGCCGAGGCCGA